>SLFT01000315.1 GCA_007124105.1 Candidatus Hydrogenedentota bacterium
GGAGCCCCGGTGGAGCAATCCGCCGGGGCCACCCGGTCGGAACCCAAAGAAATAATTGTCGCCAGACAATTGTTAAAAAAAGGCTTGCTGTTATTACAGCATAAACTTCTTTGAAACGATGATGGAAGATGACGGATAGTAGTACATGCGTCTGGAACGTCCAGCGCGTGGTTGTGACTTGTAATCGTCAATCCATCCCGTTTGGATTTATAATGACACTGCAACAACGTTATCGCATAAAAGTTGTCCTCTGGACCGGTCTGTACATCAGCCTGTTGACCGCGCCCCTATTCTTTGCCAGGATGGGTCACGAGGAGCCGTCGCGAAACTTCGGCACTGAGTTTGGCGTGGCCCTTGGCTTTATGGCCCTGGCCATGATGAGTCTTCAGTTTATGGTGACCGGCCGTTTCCGCTGGGTTGCCGGCATGTTCGGTGCCGACGCCAAACTCCAGTTGCACCGCTTCGCGGGGATTGCCGCCGGTTGCCTTATTCTGGGTCATGTCGCCTTCCTGCTCATCTCCAACCCCGAAAACATTTCCTATTTTGATCCCCGCGAAAATCTCCCGCGCGCCCTGGCGCTAATCGCGGCGCTGACATCGCTGACGCTCATTCTTGTCACCTCGAACTGGAGACTGCCGTTGGGACTGTGCTATGAGCGGTGGCTGCTTATTCATGGCCTCCTCTCGCTGTTCGTCGTATTTATCGGGCTGGTCCACATCCTGCAAGTGGGGTTTTATGTGTCCACAAGGGGGCAGCAGGTCTTATGGAGCCTCGCGACCGCCATCGCCATGGGTTTTCTTCTCCATGTGCGCCTGGTCAAGCCCTGGCAGCTTGCCCGCCGCCCGTACAAAGTCAACCGCATCGAGCGTGAATTGGAAGGCGTCTGGACGATGGTCGTCCAAGCCAACGGCCACGGGGGCATGCGATTCAAGAGCGGGCAGTTCGCGTGGATTTCCGTGAAGAAAACGCCCTTTACGCTACAAAAGAATCCGTACTCCTTTTCCTCGAGCGACAGCGCGTTTGGGGAACTCGCGTTCACCATTAAGGAGGAGGGCGACTTCGGCGCCGGGATCAAGCGCCTGAACCCGGGTGCGCCGGTGTACCTGGAAGGCCCGTACGGCGTGTTCACGTTGAGCGAGGATGCCACGGGCGCTTTTTTTGTGGCCGGCGGCATCGGGATAACGCCGATCATGAGTATGCTTCGTTCCTTGCGGGACCGACGCGACCGACGCCCGCTGGTGTTGATTTACGGCAACTCGGATATAGACGGTATTGTGTTCCGAGAGGAGTTGGAAACACTCCAACAGGTGTTGAACCTGGAGGTGACCCACGTATTGGAAGACCCGCCCGCAGATTGGCAAGGCGAAACGGGGTATATTGATGCCGACCTCATGGAAAAGCACAGGCTTTGCCGGGAAGGCTGTGAATATTTTGTGTGCGCCCCCGGCGTCCTCATGGATGTGGTGGAGACCACAATCGCCGGCTGGGGCGTGCCCACGCGGCGGATCAAGTCTGAACGGTTTGACTTTGTTTAACAGGAGCGGCGTCCATGCAGCATATTTATATTCGTTGGATCATGGCCCTGGTCGTGGTACTGTGTTTGGTTGCGGCGGCTGTTTTTGCGCTGGCCTGACGAATGCGCGCCCATCTGTCCGGAACGAATGAGACGCATGCATCTACGGCGCCCTCGTGTTCGGAAATAGACGATTGGAATGCGTCCCTTCGCCGTGTTCATTTCCCAGGCTGAAACGCTTTGCGGCCGCACCCTGCACACAAAGAAACCGGGCCCGAAAGGCAAAAGGGATGGGAAATAGATATACTATCCCCGAAACGCTATTTGTGAAGAACAAGTCCTCGTTTTTGGGCCATCAGCATTGCTTGTTCCAACAGATTTTTCGGTGGAATACGACGTTCTAAATCGGATTTGGATAGAAGTTTCATGGTTTCAGCAGGGCATGTGGTAATGCACAAGCCACACCCGATGCAACGGTCCCGGTTGACAGATGCAATACCGTTATCATCTATAGTGACCGCCTTCATCGGGCAACGCGTTGTACATTCACCGCAACCGGTACAGTCATCGGCCCCAACTGCTGCATAATAGTTGGAGAAGACCAGTTCCACCGGCTTGGGGTGTTTGTTAAGCGCAATCAGAACACCGCAGCAATCGCCGCAACAGTTGCACATTCCCCCTGGATTCTGTGACGTGGCAGGTTGTGTTACAAGGCCGGCTTCACGACATTTGTCAAGGATGTCCACTGCCTCCTCAAACGTAATCTCTCTTCCCATGCCGCGGTCCAGATAGTATTGCCCCATCGCTCCGAACATGAAGCAGGTTTCCAGGGGTTTCCCGCAAGTCTGATCAAGCAACGCTGCTGATTTACGGCAAATACACTCCGTAATTACGACGCGTTTATTATTTCGCAGGATTTCTATAGCGTCGTCATAACTCGCCACATTATGGGTTACATCAATTGATTCCTGGACGGGGATGGTTCTTAAGAAATACTCGGCGCCTTGTTGCATGGCGCCGTCAAATGCCTCCTCCGAATACGCTTTGACCATTTCTACCAAATCGTGTTTGATATCTTTGATTTGAAATTCAAACAAGCCGTGTACGAATGGAATGGCGTTATAACGCGAACCATGCCGATCGCTTTTGATTCTAAACAGAAGCCCATTTTCCGCCATGTCTTCCAGGTGTTCAAAAACTTCCGTTTCAGGTCGCTCCAGACGGGCAGCCACTTCTTGCGCAGTCTCGGGCATCAAGGTCATCGCATGAAACATTACGGCGTCAGATTCCGAAAAGAGGTACTTGAGAATTTTCTGATCAAGCCCCGACTCAGTTGCGGGGAATCCCATCGAATACTGGTCCAGTTTTTGTTGTAATTGCCGGTAGATATCTGTTTGCATACTCTCCCTTTCTTGTCAATTCATCAGCGCCGGCAGCTAGCGGCACGGTTACGGTGGTTCTTGAAGAAACCAAGTTACGTGATTTCGGCAAGACCATCAATAACGTTAGCGAC
>SLFT01000450.1 GCA_007124105.1 Candidatus Hydrogenedentota bacterium
AGCATACCCTCGAGCACCACGCGGATTTCATCGCTTGCATCCGAGACCGCAAGCAGCCCAACGGCGACATTGAATCGGGCCACAAAAGCGCCATGCTTATCCACCTGGGCAACATCGCAACCGCGCTGAGCGGACGCCGCCTGATATTTGACGCCGAAACTGAACAGATCACCAACGACGACGAGGCCAACAATCATATTCTGCGCAAACGGGAATACCGCGATGGGTATGGCATTGATGGGATCGTATAGTGGTAAGACGCTGATGGTTTTCGTTGGTATGTATGGGTCTATGGGACTTATGAGACTTATGGGACGAATATGATTGATGCTATGCAACAGACCATGAGTCCCATTGGTCGCCGCCTGTTTTCATCAAGGTGTGTTCAGAACATTTTTCGGATGAAACACAATGATGGCGTATAATAGAGCCGTGTACGATGAAACGCTTTGACCACGGAGCATAGACATGAAGATAACGGTCACAACACACGAGGAACAGGCTAGAAAAGACCGCGAATACTGGCGAAGCCGCACCCCGGAAGAACGGCTTAGCCATGTCGAAGACCTGAGAATCGAAGCGGGAAAATTTCTCCATGATGAATACCCATCCAGACTTCGAAGAGTTATTATAGTTACTCGAAGAATACCATGTTGATTAACTAATTGTTGGCGGTTAAGCTTAGAGATAACGGGAGATATTATCATGCTCGACTGTTTAATGACACCGGAAGAAAAGAAACTGCGGGATGAGGCGCGGGAATTTGTGCGCGAGGATGTAAGCACGGAACTGTTGCGCGTCATGGACGCCGATGAAGTGCGCTACCCGCGTGAGTTTATCGAGAAGGCGGCGGCGCGGAATCTGTTGGGGTTGCGCTTTCCCAAGGAATACGGCGGACGCGGCATGCCGTGGACTTCCGAGATTGTTGCTCTTGAGGAGGTGGGCGTACTCGGCACGTCGCTGGGATGTCTGTATTCCCTGGTAAGCATTGTGGGCGAGGCCATTAACAAATTTGGTTCTGATCATCTGAAGGAGAAGTATCTGCGTCCCACCATCGCGGGCAAACTTACCGCCGCGGAAGCGTTGACGGAACCGCGCGGCGGCAGCGACTTCTTCGGCGCCACCACCACTGCGCGACGTGACGGGGACCACTACATCCTGAACGGCCAGAAACGCTTCGTGGTGGGCGCCGAGGGCGCGGATTACTTTATGGTTTACGCGCGCACGGGTCCGGCGGACGCGCCGCCCCATGAATCCATCAGCACCTTTATCGTTGATCGCGGGCCGGGCGTCGAGGTGAAGCACGTATACGGGCTCATGGGTACGCGCGGCGGCGGCACAGGTCGGCTCCTGTTCAAGGATTGCCGTGTTCCCGCCGAGAATCTTCTCGGCAAGGAGAACATGGGCGGCCTCATCTTCTATCAGATGATGATTCCCGAGCGCATGACCAGCGCGGGGGGCGCGGTGGGCATGGGGCGCGCCGCCATGGAAGTGGCCGCCCGCTACAGCACCCGTCGCAAGGCATTCGGCGAGGTGATCCAGAATTTCCAGGCGGTGAACATGAAAGTAGCCGACATGATTACCCTGTGCGACATCTCGCGCGGCCTTATCCATATTGCCGCAAAATCAGTGGACACAGGGGAACCGTCCGGCAGGTCGCGCCGCTATGTGTCCGAAGCGAAAAAGACGGCCACAGAAAACGCGTGGAAGGTGGTAAACCACGCCATGCAGATCATGGGCGGCATCGGCTACACCAATATTTTCCCCATCGAGAAAATGCTGCGCGACGTGCGGCTCATCATGATCTGGACCGGCACCAACGAAATCATGGATTTGATCATCCAGCACGAGTTCTACAAGGAGTTCGCGCAGGAAAACAACCCCGCGCGAAATATTGAGCAGGACGCGCTGGAAGCGGACCTCGAAGACGAAAAAGTGTACGAGTGACAATATAGGCGAGGCCAACAGGCATGCCATCATCGCAGTTGTTTTATTTACTTGGGCCAGTGTAATTAGGGAGACGATTCATGGGCAAAGCAGTAGCATTGATTACCGGCGCCAGTCGCGGCATTGGGCGCGGCATTGCACTTACTCTTGCGCGGCAGGGCTACGACATTGCCGGGTTGGCCACCAGGCCGGACCCGAACAATACAGAGACAGGGTTATACGCCGTAAAAAACGAGGCGGAGCAATCGGGCATTACCTTTTTGCCCCTTGCGGGCGATATTGCAGACCTTGACGCGCATCAACGCATTGTAGATGAGACTGTGGACTGTTTCGGGCGGATAGACATCCTTGTGAACAATGCGGGCGTGGCGCCGCTTAAACGCAAGGACCTGCTCGAATGCGAACCGGAAAGCTATGACCGCGTGATGAACATCAATCTGCGGGGGCCCTATTTTTTCACGCAACAGGCAGCGCGTCAGATGATCAAACAGGTGGGCGACGACACGCCTTCGTATATGCCGCGCGTGGTGTTCATATCAAGTATCTCGTCGCGGGTAATCAGCGTCAATCGCGCTGAGTATTGCGTGAGCAAGGCTGGTCTCAGTATGACCGCGCAGTGCTTTGCCGTGGCGCTTGCGCCGTATGGCATCAACGTCTATGATTTGCAGCCCGGCATCACCGCCACCGACATGACCAGCGCCGTAAAGGAAAAATACGACAACCTTATCAGCGAGGGGTTGACGTTGACCAAGCGCTGGGGTACGCCCGAAGATGTGGGTAAGGCCGTGCTTTCGCTGGCGGAAGGCCATTTCGATTACAGTACGGGCGCGGTTATCGAGATAGGCGGCGGCCTGTCCATTCCACGATTGTAGGCGTCAACACGTTCGCCTAGAAGGCGAGCTGCGCGAGCATACGAAGGCCAACCACCGCCAGCACCACTGCCAGCAACAAGCGCCGTCGTCTGGCGGGCATCCCGCTGTTCACTCTTGCTCCCAGCACAACGCCCACCTGCGCGCAAATGAAAATCACAGGGACAACGCCAAGGGATACATGTCCAATCGTATAATGGCCATGATAGACTTGCGGCGCAAGTAAATGGGCGGGCGCCGCCGCCAGGCTTGTGGCAATCATTACCTGGGTGGCGCTGTACACCATCTGTGTGTGCGGCAACAGTCCGGTTACAAGAATTAATGGCGCCAGTATCGAGCCGCCGCCCGTGCCCGTGGCGCTGCCGATGGCGCCCGCGGCAATGCCTATCAACAGTAAAAGGCTGTTCTTGTGCAATGGCGCCTTTTTTAGTGTTGCTTTCGGTTCGCCCACAGTAAGCTGCCACATCATAAAGGCTACAAACGCAACAAAGAGGAGGAGTATCGTTCTTTCGGAAGTTCGTGTGCTGATTACCGCGCCCACATAACCGCCGGCGATGGCGCCGGCGGACAGCAGCAGTGTGGCGCTGTAGTGAGGGCGTTGCTGTTGCAAGCGGCGCACACGAAAAAAACTGGTGATGGCTACCAGCAGAATAATAAACAAACTGGTTCCTTTGGCGGTGTATACACCCATTTCCGGCATGAAGGTAATGAATGCGGGCATCATGAGTACGCCGCCGCCAAGGCCCAGTCCGGCGCTGAAAAAGCCCACCCCCAGGCCGAGCAAGGCCATCCATGTGTATTCAAAAATTATTGGCATAGTGTCGTATCATCTATCTTTTCTTGTCGTTCCCCAAAACAAATGCTCAAAAAACGGGGATAGCCGCTGCTGAGTCTTGCGCTGCCACAACACACACCCTGAAAAGTGGTGCGGCATCGTTTGACATGCCCGATGCGGTTCGACCGTGTCCGACAGCCCACCAATAAATAAAAGTTTCATGACAGCGGACCCGTTTCGCCCGACAAGAACGGAACCTTTTTCTTTGTCAACGGGTCAAAAGTGCGTTTACGGCCAGCGGGCGATACGCTCCGAAACAGGAAGTTTACCCTGCGTGTGGCGTACCCGTGTATAATATTATACCGCGACGGTATGCATTTGTTAAAGCTCACAACAAAATATGAGGAGAGTGTTTATGTTCAGACACATTATTATTGCCACTATGGCGGTAGCCCTTTGTATTGGCGCTTCGATGACAGCGCATGGCGACGATTTCCAAGCGGCAGCGGCGTTGCGTATGATTACGCCTGATCCGTTGCTGCCCATATCCGGCGGCGTGGGCACCCCCGCCCCAGTGACAGAGAAGAAGGGCGACCTGTTCGTACGCGTGTTGGTCATGGAGAAAGGCGACACACGCGTTGCGCTGGTAAGTATAGACAACCTCGGCTGGCCCAAGTATTGGGGCGACAAAACGCGCGCGCTGGTTCCACGCATTCCCGGCGAAAATATTCTCATTGGCGCTACCCACGGCCACAGCGCCCCGGACGCGTATGCCTTCCCCGATCTTCAAGGCGAACACCATGCCGACCTGGACTATCTGCAATGGGTATGTGAGCAAATGGCCGAGGCGATCAACGAGGGGTTGGACAACCTGCGCCCCGCCGGGCTGAAGATCGCCGTAGACGAGGCAAAAGGCAAGATAGCGTACAACTACTACGCGCCAATACTCTATGATCCGCGCAATAGCGTGTTGCAGGCCGTGGACGCCGCTGATGACACCGTGATTGCAACGCTTGTCAACTATGCGATTCATCCCGAAGTGCTCGGACCAGGCCGCGGCATTCTCAGCCCCGACCTCTGCGGCCCTTTGTATGATCGCATTGAGGAAGAGGTGGGCGGCGTTGCCATGTTCATTCCCGGCGCGCTTGGCGGCATGATCACAGCGGACAACCGCACGGAAGACGGTCGTCACGCGCGCACCTGGGAAGAGTGCGTCCGTATTGGCCAACTGCTGGCGGATGAATCGTTGCGTATTATCGCGGATGCGCCCGTGCAGACGGCCCCCACGCTGTTCTGTGCGGCGCGCGACCTGACCTTGCCCATTGACTCGCCCCTGATCCGTCTTGTGATGCGCAATTCGCCCATGGCCGATCAGACGGACAATTTCGAGGAAGTTACCACGCAGATGAACGTGCTGAATGTGGGTTCCGCCCAGATGTTGACCATGCCCGGCGAAGTGTTGCCGAACTTGGGATACTATCTGAAACGCAATATGCCCGGCGACCATATTTTCCTGCTTGGATTGACAAACGACGCTTTCGGTTATATCATGACGAAATATGATTTCGACAGTTTCAAGCGCTACGAATATATTTCACGAACGAGCTTGGGCGAAATGACGGGTGAAATATTTGTGGAGGAAGCGCTGCAACTTGTAGCGGACTCGCCGCAACCCGATCCCATGCCTCAATAACGGATAACACATCCGCTGTCAATCGGATACAGCGCCACAGGGACGAAATGTGTTTCGTCCCTGTGGTATGCTGTTGGGGGGCGCGTGAACAAAACAGTGCAACTGCTATCACTGAAGGTACCGTTTATGACCGACATTTTCCTGCTTATCAGCGCCGCAATCGTGTTGTGTTGTATTGCGCCCAAAAGTTGTTTCGCTGCTTCTTTCAAGGTCGGTGCGGCAAGACGCATTATTACCCCTGAACCCTTGCTGCCTGTATCGGGCGGCGTGGGCGAACCATGTCCCGCGCATGAAAAGCGCGGCGAGTTAACCGTGACCGCCATCGTCTTTGAGCGAGACCAGACACGGGTCGCCATCGCTGTGATTGACAACCTTGGTTGGCCGAAGATATGGGGCGACAAAACGCGCGCACTGGTTCCCGGCATTCCCCCGGAAAACATTCTCATTGCCGCCACGCACACCCATAGTGCGCCGGACGCCTATTGTTTTCCGGACATGGACGGCAACCATCATACCGATCTGGACTATATTAACCATGTGTGCGAACTCACCGCCGAGGCCGTCAACGACGCTGTCGTCGCGTTGCAACCGGCCGTGTTGAAAAGCGCCGTCGCTGAAGCGCGCGGAAAAATCGCCTATAATTATTACGCGCCGGAACTGTATGATCCGCGTTGCGGGGTGCTGCAAGCCATATCCCCGGACAACGAAACAATAATCGCCACAATGGTAAACTATGCTATCCATCCCGAAACGCTTGGGCCGAACAAGGGCATCCTGAGTCCGGACCTCTGCGGGCCATTACGTGATCGCATTGAAGCGTTAACCGGTGGTACAGCGCTGTTCGTCAACGGCGCGCAAGGCGGCATGGTCACCGCTGACAACCGTTCGCCCGAGGGCGACCTGGAAACCTGGGATGAGTGCCTGCGTATTGGGAACCTTCTCGCCGATGAAGCGTTGCGCGTCATTGCGGACGCACCAGTCCAAATGAACCCAGACCTGCATTGCGCCGCGCGCGACCTCACGTTGCCGGTTGACTCGGCATTGATGCGGATGCTGTTGCAGCAATCGCCCCTGAAAGCGCAGATGGACTCCATTGAAACAGTCGTTACGCAATTGAATCTCGTTAATGTGGGTACGGCGCAGTTACTGACAATACCAGGGGAAGCGTTGCCCAATATCGGCTATTTCCTGAAACGCAACATGCCAACAAACCAACCGTTCCTATTGGGGCTTACCAACGACGCGTTTGGCTACATGCTGTCAAAATACGACTTTGACAGTTTCGAACGTTACCAGTACATCTCGCAAACCAGCATGGGCGAAATGACCGCGGAAATCTATGTGGAACAGGCCTTGCGGCTCGTCCGGGACGCTCCGGCGCCCGACGGACGCGCCCGCTAAATAATAGGCAATGGAGACGCTCTGTGACTTATGAGCAAACAGAAGGCATCGTGCTGCGCAAAGTTGATTTCAGCGAGACGAGCAGTATTGTTACGTTTCTGACGCTCCAGCGCGGACGCATGGCGTGCATGGTCAAAGGCGCGCGCCGAAAAGGCAGTCCCATGGCCACCTTGCTCGATACTTATAACCGTCTGGAAATTACCTATACCTGGCGGGAGAGCCGACAGGTGCAACTACTGACGGAAGCCGTGTTGTTGGATGGCTACAGCGCCATAAAGGCAGATTTGGAACGCATCGCATGCGCCGCATTCTTGTTGGAAATCGCAGGGAGCGCCGCCCAGGAAAATGATGCTGCGCCGGAGTTATTCTACGCGTTGCGTGAGGGCCTGAAGCAATTAGACGCAAAACAGTGCAGTCCGCCTCTGGCAGTAGCACAGGGCGTTTACGCGACACTGGAGGCGGCAGGTTTCGCGCCTCATGCTGCCGAGGCTCTGTTTAGGGAACAAACCCGTCGGATGTCTAGTGAGGAACGCGCTGCCGTGAGTTACGCGCTACAGGAATTGGGCGTCGCTTCACCCATCTCTAACCCGGCAGCCGCGCCTGTCCTGATTCGTTTTCTGAAGGATTATGCGGCCTATCAATTTGAATGCGCCCTCAAAAGCTACGCCTTTCTTGAAACAATTTTGCGTGAGAACCCATAGTGCGACATGGCCGCAACTGTTTTCAACGTGTTTTACCGTTTGACCCGAGGGGTTAATAATATGATACAATTTCCCGTATATGATGTGATGTAGCGCTTCTTAATGGTCGGTGTTACTATTAGCAGGCTCTTTTCCAAGGCTAATGGCCGCATATGTGGCCTTCAAGAAACTTGGACGCGACAAAAAGCCTTCCGCTCTGATTGACGCTTTGCTTTTATTGAATTTGCCTCTGATGCATCTGCAATGATTGCCCTCGTCGCATCGTGGATGTTCCCGGTGTGCCCCCCTCGGTGATAGGATTGTATGTGTTATTAACACAAGCCGCGATTCTTTCAACCTTTTTGACATTGGGCCACTCACAACCATAACTTCAGGTGTGAACAGGATAGTGAAACATGGATACCACACAGATTGATCAGATAGAAATACGTTGGCACGGGCGCGGCGGACAGGGCGCTGTTACCTCCGCCAATCTTCTTGCCGAGGCGGCGTATTATGCCGGGTTCAAAGGGGTGAGTTCCGCGCCCGCTTTCGGCGCGGAACGGCGCGGCGCGCCTGTTACTGCTTCGACCCGGTTGGCCAACGCGCCCCTGCGCCATTTTTCGCAGGTGGAATCCCCGAACATGGTCGTTATACTGGAAGGCAGTTTATTGACTACGGCAAAGGCCACGCAGGGGCTGACGGATAACGGCCACGTAATCGTGAACAGCCCGTTTCTGCCCGACGCGTTGGGTTTGTCAAATGGGTATCGGGTTGCCACGGTTAATGCAGACCGCATAGCCGAGGAAATAAATCTACGCGCTTCCGGTGTAATCATGGTGAATACGGCCATGTTGGGCGCAGTGGCGCGCGCGACCGGCTTGATAACGCTTGAACACATTGAGCGCGCATTAAGCCATGCATTCTCGCCAAAAGCGGCGCGTAAGAATATGGAAGCCGCGCGTTTGACGTATGAAGCCACCTGTTGCGCCTTCGAGTAATCGTGTTTGTAAATAAAATGGAGTGATAAATTATGGGACAGACAAGAGATTGTGGCCAGAAAACTGCTATGTCGTGGCCCTGTGTGGGCGAGGCAGGCAGGACCGGAGATTGGCGCACTACGCGCCCTGTGGTGGACCCCGATAAGTGCATAGCCGCGCGGAAAGATAAAATTGTCTGCATGCAATGCTGGATGTTTTGTCCGGATAATGTTATCAGCCGCACCGCTCCCCCCGAAATAGACCTCGAATATTGCAAGGGGTGCGGGATATGCGTACAGGTATGCCCCAGCCAGGCCATTGAGATGCGTCCCGAGCATGCCGAGAACGCTGAAGCATCGGTTATGGAGGAAGCGCCCTGTGACAGTTGAAACAAAATCCATTTCTGTTATTACGGGAAACAAGGCGGCGGCGGAAGCCGCGCGACTGGCGCGTGTTGACGTTGTCGCCGCCTATCCGATTACACCACAGTCCCCCGTGGTGGAGGCGCTTTCCAAATATATTGAAACGGGCATTCTTGACGCTGAGTTCATCACCGTTGAAAGTGAGCATAGCGCTATGGGCGTCTGCATCGGCGCTGCTGCGTCCGGTTCGCGCGTATTCACCGCCAGCAGCGCTAATGGACTGGCCTATATGTGCGAACAATTGTCCTGGGCCGCCGGGTCGCGTTTGCCGATTGTCATGGGTTGCGCCAATCGGGCCATGTCCGCGCCGTGGAGTGTGCTCAATGATCAGCAGGATGCCATGTCGCAACGCGATCAAGGGTGGATACAACTATACTGTCGCAACAACCAGGAAATTTTTGACACATTCTTGCAGGGATTTCGGATTGCCGAGCAAGTGCAGCTGCCGGTGATGGTTTGTTATGACGGCTACATCCTTTCACATACGGTGATGCCCGTAGACATTCCCGAGCAGGAACAGGTGGATGCCTACCTGCCCCCTTATTCGGTACATACCGTACTCGACCCGGACACGCCGCGCAATATCAATCCCGTAACGCTGGCCGACCCACGGTTGAACGGCGACGGTGTGTTGTGTCACGGCTACATGGAATTTCGTTATCTTATGCAACAGGCCCATCAGGAGGCGATGGATGTGATCGTCGCCGCGGACGTGGAATTTGAGTCTTGTTTTGGGCGAAGCTGGGGCGGCCTTACCTGGTCGCATAAATTGGACGATGCGGACACGGTATTACTGGCGGCGGGAAGCCTCGCCGGCGAAGCCACCATCGCCGCCGATACGCTGCGCGAAGAAGGCATACGCGCCGGCGTACTGGGGTTGCGTTCCTATCGCCCCTTTCCCGCGGCGGCGCTGGCCGCTCAACTGGCTGGTGCGCGACTTGTCGTGGTCTTCGATAAGAGCCTCAGCTATGGATATGGCGGGCCGATTTGCATAGACCTGCAAGCGGCGCTCATGAACCATCGTCTCTCGCCCGAGATACACGGCTATATTGCCGGTTTGGGCGGACGCGATATTAAGGCGCGTGAACTTACCGCGGCAGTCCAGGAAAGTGTGGCGTGGGTGAAGCAGGAAAAAGCGCTCAAGCCCACGGGCTGGATCAACCTGAAACTCTAAACAAAGATATAATGTCAACTGGAGATATACATGGCTACCAACGCATTGAAGTTGCCTGAAGTAGAGTACATGCTGCCTGGAAACCGCGCGTGCGCGGGATGCAGCGTAGGCATTGTGTTTCGCCATCTCAGCAAAGCCCTTGAAGGCAAGGCGATATTTGTGGTGCCGGCAAGCTGTTTTACCGTGTTGTGCGGTATGTATCCCACTGCCTCGGTAACGGTGCCGGTAATGAACAGCGTTTTCCCGGGGACAGCGGCCTGCGCATCGGGTATTGCCGCTTCCCTGAAAAAACAGGGGCGCGAGGATATGACCGTTGTAGCCATGGCCGGCGACGGCGGCACGGCTGATATCGGCATCCAGGGGCTTAGCGGCGCCGCCGAGCGTAATGCGAACGTGTTCTTTGTCTGTTACGACAATGAGGCGTATATGAATACCGGAACGCAGCGTTCAGGGTTGACCCCGCTTGGCGCACAGACCTCAACAACACCAACCTTTGGAAAATTACAGTTCCCCAAGGATATGCCGGCAATTGTTGAGGCGCACCACATCCCCTATATCGCCTAGTCAAGTCCGGGCTATCCCGGCGATTTATACGATAAGGTCTGTAAGGCGCGACGCGTATCCGGAACGCGTTATATGCATATTAACGCTCCATGCCCTGCTGGATGGCAATATGCGCCCGCTGAAACAGTGGCCATGGCAAAGAGCGCCGTTGAAACCGGCGCGTTCATCCTCTTTGAAATTGAGGATGGACAATTCAGGCTCACTGGAAGAAGTTTAATGCTGGCGGAAAACGATAAGCGCCCCCCCATCAGCGATTTTCTGGAGCCTCAGGGCCGTTTCGGAAAGTTGGACGATGATGCGTTGACGCGTATACAGGAACGTGTGAATCAGCGTTGGCAGAAGGCGGTGGAACGGCACAAGGCGGACGAGTAGGAACGGGGCACAATAGTAAGGCGACAGGAATAGATAGCGGATAATAATCGTTCCGTAACGTATAACAAGATAAGGAAAGCATCATGTCAGAAACAAAACGTTTTTCGCCCGATATGACAGTGTCCGATGCGATGGCGCTGCATCCGCGCGCCGGGGAAGTGTTCGCGGCTTTTCACCTGGGCGGCTGCGCCCATTGCCATATAAACGCATACGAAACAGTGCAACAGGTGTGCGAAGCCTATGGCGTGGAAGTCAATGTGCTGCTGGAGGTACTTGAAGGGCTTTTTGACGGCGACACCGACACTGACACCGACAAATGAGATACGCCTGAATGCGCCAGTTCCAACGCAAGGGATAGGGGTTGTGGAAGAATGGCGTCTTGAGGTCGTATTGACAACAAGCGAATGGTAGCGCACAAAAGTGGAGTTTTTCCTGCTGCAAGGAAACTGTAATACTTATAGAAGTCAACGGCAGGCCAGGTTGCTCTTGCGAACAATTTTTTCGGTGTACAGAGCGAAATAAAACCAAGGTAG
>SLFT01000052.1 GCA_007124105.1 Candidatus Hydrogenedentota bacterium
CGAGAGATTGTTTTTTATATCATATTCACCCTGTTAGTAATCGGTTACCTCAGTGCGGGACATAGTGCGCCCGTTTGCACACCGGAGATTAGACGCTATGAAGAAACGTGGATTTACACTCATTGAGCTGTTGGTCGTGATTGCTATTATCGGCATTCTCGCGGCAATCCTGCTGCCGGCCCTGGCGCGCGCGCGAGAAGCGGCGCGACGCGCCAGCTGCCAGAACAACCTGCGACAGTGGGGGCTCATCTACAAGATGTACGCCAACGAAGCGCCAGGCGAGAAGTTTCCGCCCATGCAGTTTCAGGCCTATTCCCTTCACAGCGCGGATATTGCCATCGGCCCAATGGTGGCGCCCCTCTACCCTGAATACCTGACTGACCCGGCCATTATACTCTGTCCATCTGACGCCGGCACCAGTGTTGACGATTTGCGCGATCCAGAAACCGGGCGCTATGTGGTACATGAAGAAGGCAAGCGCGATCTGATTGACTCGAGCTACGCCTATCTTGGCTGGACGCTGGATAAGTGTGGCCAGGATATGGCAGAAACCTTCGTCTCCCTTGATGAATTAACGTCGTTCATTCCGCAAATATCTGGACGATTCATACTTGACGACCCCGACGCTTCCGGGCCATATCAGTTCATATCGCTGCTGCTCGCCACGATTCAGGAGGTGATACAGCGCCGCATAGAGGTTGGCAGCGAACCCGCCGCCATACGCGCCGCCAGTTTCCAGGTCGTTGACAGCGACAAGACTGTTGAACCTTATGAGGGCATACCGATGGGCAACGGGAACGGCAACAAAATACATCGTTTGCGCGAAGGCGTTGAACGGTTTATGATTACCGACATTAACAATCCCGGCGCCAGCGCCGTGGCCCAAAGTACAATGTGGGTGATGTTTGACGCCATATCAACCAATGTACAATATTTTAATCACGTACCCGGCGGCTCCAATGTATTGTTTATGGACGGACATGTGGAATTTCTGCGTTACCCCTCGCAGAAAGCGCCGGTAAATGAAGGCATGGCGATATTCCTGGGCACGTTGTTGGACCGCACGCGCGGCTAATTTCTGCTACACCCGAAACGATTACATCAAACGGAGGAACAATCATGAACAGGACAGTGTGGACAGCGGCGACTGTCGCGCTTGTATTCACCCTGATGGGATGCGGGCCGTCGGCGGAGGAACGCAAGGTGATTGAACAGTTCAATCAGCATGAAGAACTGATTTTAAAGGGCGGGTATGTGAAGGAACTGGAGCGCTTCGAGGGTCGCGACGACCGTGTTTTCATTGTTGAGGCTGAAATTGTTGATGAGGAGGGCACTCCCATCGGACGGTTGCGCTCGGAGCGGGTAGAGGGTTTTGGCACCGCCCGACCGCGGATTCAGTGGTATGAAACGCCCGGCGTTCGGGAGGAATGGAATATCCCGCAACGCGGGCGTGGACGCGGCCGACGCGACTAATAAGGTCAGGGCGGTCGCGAGCGGCCCGGTGCTGGACAGCGCAGACAAGAACAGTGAGTTTTTGGCGCCGCCTCGTTAACGCCATACGTTTGGCCGACATCTTGATTGACAGAGAGACGACACAGTATCTGTGTCGTCTTTTTTTGTCCCCATTGCTATTCTATCGCCAATCCCGTGATCGCATGGTGGGGCGAGGGCGATGAGAAAATCTATGTGGACGGCGAATCATTCCCCAGTCATTTCGGCACGGGGACGGAAGAGTATTTCGGATACGCGTGGTGCGATACGGCATTGTTTACCCACGCCTATCACAACATTTTGGTGTTATTATATCTATTACAACTCATGGTCGCATACGGTATAATTTAAGTAGACGTTTAATCTGTGGAACTGACGGGGCCGGAATGCCGCGCCAAAGGAAAGTGTTTAGCAAGTAGGAATGAAAAGAGATTTTGAAGATATGAAGCGTTGACACAAAGGATATTATGAAACAACACAGAAAAATAACAAACAGACGAAGAGGCTACATTTTAGCTCAGGTTAATTTTCTGTCTTTCCTGCTGTTGTTCTCTTTATGCGCATACGGCGTTCCGATCAGTCTTGAAACGGAGGCGGGGCGCACCCGAGCGGTTGAATTGTTTGAGCAACGCGACCAGGCCCGGCAAATGAGCGCGGTCGCAGTGGCTGAAGATTTGGGCTGGGAAACGCGGGGGATCACCCGCGAAGATGTTGTTTACGAACTGATGAAGCTTTTAGAAGGCAGACCGTATTATCATATTACGCTGAACCTCAACGCCGCAATTTCAACCGCCGCTGATCGAGTACGCAATACAGCGCCTTACAACCTGAATGGGTATGGCATTATTGCCGGGGTGTGGGATGGCGGCTCGGTACTTCAAACGCATCAGGAGTTTGACGGTCGCGTCATCGTGCAAGACGGCTCGGCCGCCATACACCACGCCACCCATGTTGGCGGCACCATTGGCGCCGGCGGCGTGGAAACAGCCGCCATGGGCATGGCGCCCTCGGTTACGATATATTCTTACGACTGGAATAACGATCTATCGGAAATGACAGGCCGCGCGGCAACCATGCCCGGCCAGGAAGACAACATCTATATCTCCAATCATTCTTATGGATTTGTGACTGGCTGGGCCTACGGAAGTTTTTCTGGCAACACTGGCCGTCACTGGTTTGGCGTATGGAATGAGCGGGAAGACCGCGGCTTCGGCTTGTACAGCCAGGAAGTACGCGACTGGGACAACCTTTGCTACAATGCGCCTTACTTTCTGCCTTTCAAAGCTGCGGGAAATGATCGCAATGACAGCGCGCCCGCCTCGGGTACAACTTTTTACTACATTGATAATCAGGCTTGGCAGTCCAAACAATACGATCCCGCAACCGACCCCCACGATGATTACTTCAAAGGCGGCTATAACACGATTGCCTATCGCGGCGTCGCGAAAAACCTTATGACTGTTGGCGCCGTCAGCGACGCGGTCAGCAATGGACAGCGGGACCCTGAAAGCGCAACAATGGCGGTATTCAGTTC
>SLFT01000264.1 GCA_007124105.1 Candidatus Hydrogenedentota bacterium
CCTGCAACCGGCGGCGTTGCGCGAACGGTTGAGCGCAGCCGGGTTGTACGGTCGGCGTGTGGCGGCGCACGCGGGCGACGCGCTGTCGCGGCCTCTTCCCCCTTATATTGCCAGTCTTATTGTGTCCGAGGACCTCGCCGCCGCTGGTTTTGACGGGGACGACCGCTTCGCCGAGGCGATATTCCATCCCATGCGCCCCTATGGCGGCGCGGCTTATCTGTTTGGCGACGCTGACGCGCGGGCGCGCCTGGCCGAAACTGCGGCCAATGCCGCGCTTGAACAGGCAACAGTGGCCAACGAGAACGGCGCGGTGGTAATTGCGCGTCCCGGCCCGTTGCCGGATTCGGACAGTTGGACCCATCAGTACGCCAATGCGGCAAACACGGCATACTCCAATGACGCGCGGGTGCGCGCGCCGCTCGGGATCAGCTGGTTTGGCGGCGAGAACAATCATCGGACGCTGCCGCGCCACATGTTCGGCCCGGTGCCGCAGGTGTCCGAGGGCAAGCTGCTCATTCTCGGCGTAGACCATTTGACTGCGCGATGCGTATACACTGGCCGCGCCATCTGGGCCAAAGAACTGCCGGAGGTGGGCATTTTCTTTACCAGCCCGGCGCACGAAGAACGATTTGAACAGGGGGAGATGGTCTATTTCCCCAGTTTCTATGGCGCGAACTTTCGGGGCAGCCCTTATGTTTCCACATCGGACAGCGTCTATATCGTGCATGAAGACCGCTGTCTGCGCCTTGATTTGGAGACGGGCGAGACGCTGAGTTCCTTCGCGCTTCCCGACCGCGCCGCGCTGAGCGAACAGGCCGGTGAAACGCCGGGCCGCTCCTACACAGCGGGCATTCACGAAGAAGACCTCGAACAGCGCTGGGGCTATGTGAGCGCGTGGGACGATTATTTGATTGTCGGCGCTTATCCCCATATCTTCGAGGAGCCGCCTTATATCGAGGGCGATGAAGGCCATATTGGCCGGCCGGACCGGGGCCGCCCTGAAATCCAGGCGGATCGGCTCTGGCACTGGAACGCCATATCGAGTGAGTACCTGCTGGCCATGGACCGCCGGTCAGGTGAAATCCACTGGGTGAGGCAGGCGCGATACGGATTCCGGCACAACGCCATCGCCACCGCCGCGGGACGCACATTTACGATGGATAACGTTTCCGAGCGCGTTCTCGATACCATGGCCCGGCGCGGCATTAAACCGGAATTCGACGCCGCCATTTACGCGCTGGATGTGAACACTGGTGAGGCGTTGTGGTCCTATGACGAGGAGGTGTTCGGTACATGGCTGAGTTATTCCGAGAAGTATGATGTACTGTTCCAGGGCGGACGCGCGGGCGGACGTTCCGTATTGCTGGACGAGCCGAGCGCACAGATGGCGGCGTTGCGCGGCGCAGACGGCGTGGAGTTGTGGCGCCGCAACGAGCGACACAGCGGGCCGGCAGCGCTGCACGAGGCCAACGGTTGGGTTATTGGCGGCGATAACCGCAACGCTGTTGATCTGATCACCGGCGAAGTTATCGAACACACCCATCCAATTTGTGGTACGTCCACCCCCTGGCGTTTTGGCCGGACAAAAGGATGCGGCACACAAAACACCAGCCGTTACCTGGTAACGTTTCGCTCGGGCGCGGGCGCCTACTATGACCTCTACCGCGAGGGCGGCACGGCCAACCTTGCCGGATTCCGGGCCGGATGCACCAACAACCTTATTGTCGCTGACGGCATGTTAAACGCCCCGGACTATACCCGTTCCTGCACCTGCGCGTACCAGCATCAGACATCGCTCGGATTCGTGCATCTGCCCGAGAATGAGATATGGAGCCACAGCATGTACCGCGATCCCGGCCCTATCCGGCGCGTGGGCGTTAATTTTGGCGCGCCGGGCAACCGCGTCGCTGACGACGGCCTGGTCTGGGTCAACTATCCCTGGCTTCAGCATGTGCCCTCCCCCACCTTCGACATGAAAGTTGAACCCACTGACGCCGTACGCTGGTTTTCCAGGCATTCGCTGGAAATCCCGGAGACAGGCGACAGCCACCGCTGGGTTGTCGCTTCCGGCGGCGAAGGCGTGACGCGCATCACCCTATCGGACCTCTTTACGATTGCTGACGGCGCCGCCGGCTACACCGTGCGCCTGCACTTTGCCGAAAAGGACCGCGTCGAACCGGGCGCGCGGGTTTTCGACATACTCATAGATGGTCAGGAGGTGGCCGATTCCTTTGACATCGCCGAGGCCGCAGGCGACGCCAAGCGCGGCGTGGTGAAATCATTTGACGTGACCACCAACGGTTCCATGACCATCGAACTGCGCAAAACAAACGGCGCGACCCTCGAACCCATGATCAGCGGCATTGAAATCGCCGTCAGTGAAGCGCAGCTGGCGCAGGCCAACGCCAGTTAGCCGCCAGGATTTTTTGCAGCATTATCATTCGCCATGAAAATCTCGCAGTCAATGACAGATTTTCATGGTATCGCCGCAGACATATTACGCGGCTGAGCACCATTGGCGGTGCGCGATGCATCTTGAAAATCGTTGGAAGACGCCGCTTCGATACTCCCCGACGAATTATGCGGCAGTTCTCCCGGGACATTCAGTGATATGCAGCGGCGTCATGAAAGATTCTTGGGGTGACTGTACCCGTACTTTCATGCGTATCTCACAGGATTATATATATACAAAAAACAGCCTAAATGCTGTTAAAATCCACATACCACCACCAGCATATTCCTTAGGGTTTGGTGGTGGTGGTGGTTTTCCCGGGTGCCTTGTTGTCGTATCCATGAGAGTATGTTTCAAGTTTACATGCTGATTGTGATAACATTGAATTCGGTTTTGCATGGATAAGCAAAAAAGTGGGCTGAAGGCTGAATCGTTGCCACAGCGAAACGCCTTTGTCGCGCGTAGATGAACGCGTAAAAGGAAGGAACAAGAATGCAAACCATTTTCGAGCTTTGCGTGCCGCGAGAAGACGTGCTTGCGGGCCGCGTCAAGGATGAGGAATTTGC
>SLFT01000255.1 GCA_007124105.1 Candidatus Hydrogenedentota bacterium
GTCGCCGACACTGTGGACAGCGTTTTTGCGCGCAGCATTCCTGAGGACGGGCGCGCATAGTTCAAACACGCTGCCACGCCTTCTCAAGTAATGCAAAGGCGGCGTCCAATTCGTTGTCGGTAATGGTCAGAGGCGGTCCCACCCGCAATACATTTCCGGCTAGCGGCCCCAGGAAATGAACCCCATTGTTGTTTGTTGCGCGATAGGCTTCAAGTACGCACTGATTCGCCGTTGCATCATTTCGCATTTCAACACCGTACACCATGCCTTCGCCCCGAACCGCCGTGATAAAGGGGAACATATCCGCCAGGGCGAGAAGACCCGCCGCAAGTCTTTTGCCGGACTTGCGCGCTTTATTAACGATCTTCTCTTCCTTGAACACATCCAGGGCGGCGCACACAGCGGCGCAGGCGTTTGTTGAACCGCTGTACGTGTCCGAACCCTCACCGTACTCTAACACGGAGATAAGGTCTTCCCGGCCAACCACCGCCGCAGCCGGTTCGCCGTTGGCGAGTCCCTTGCCCAGCACTACAAGATCAGGCTGCACACAGTAAGACTCATAAGCGTACATATTGCCCGTACGTCCGAAACAGGACTGCACCTCGTCAAAAATGAAAGGGATATCGTGCGTGTTGCACCAGTCCTGCAACAGGCGGTGATACCAATGGGGCGGGTGATAGGAACCCCTGGCGCCCAGGTATGGCTCTGTGATTAACAACGCGATTTTTCCGGGATATGTTTTCGCCAGGCTGTCCAGCTCGGCTTGATAAAAACTGAGCGGCTGCGAGTCATCAAGGGGAAACGAAATAAAGCGCACATTGGGGTTTGGGCTCGTGTCGCCGGTAACATCGCCGGCCAACCCTTTCTTGCCATGGAATCCAAACCGCGTGGCCACCATGATGGGGCGCTCGGGGTAACGTTTCAGCGCTGTCCACATCGCTTTCTGGATGCCTTCCGAGCCGCTGGCGGCCCAGAGGATTTGCTGCGCCCGTGGATTCGTTCTCATGCTCTTGATCAAAAGACGGGACGCTTCCACTTGCAGGGGGGACACCATGTTATAGGCGTTTCGCGGCAGCCCTTTTTTGTATTGCTTGTAATACTTCTCAAACTTCTGGTGTCCATAGCCAAGGTTATGGACCAGTACGCCGCTGGTAAAATCAAGCAGACGGCGTCCATCTACTGTGTACAGATAACGCCCCCTGGCCTTGCTCACTACCAGCTGCGTGGGGGTGTAGGTGGATTGTCCCCGGCCTATATATTGGCGCATGGCCTTGCGTACAGCATTGCCCTGCGGTTCCCCATCATGACTAATATATCTTGACACTGGTTTTCTCCTTCTACTGTTGTACCGGAAACGCCGCTCGGTCCTGGTGTTGCCAGTGGGTCGTGGCGCGGTCGCGTTGTGCTGCTCGAAAAGTCGTCCTTTGCGTCTCGAACGGCTTGCTGGCATCAGGCTGCGATTGTTGTTGCCGAGAAAATTCACATCTGGTTGCGATGGCTTTATTGTACGTGAGAGGGGGGGACTGCACAATATAGTTTTCCTATTCTAACAAAACAAACACCTCAAATCAGAGTATACGCCGCGCGTTTGCTTGCGGCGCAAATTCCTACTATAATGAAACCAACGTATCATTCATTGAGATGTTGTATCGGCAACACCGTATTATCAGGAGGTAGTATAATGCCCCAGACTATTTCACGAAGAAGTTTTATTCAGAAAACCTCGCTTGCGGCAGTCGGCGCAAGCGCCATGATGAACCGGCGCGTTTATGGCGCTAATGAACGCATACGCGTCGGCGTGATTGGCGTTGCCAACAGGGGCGGTCAGCTTATTGACGCTGTTGCGCCCCACCAAGACGCCGAGATTGTGGCGCTGTGCGACGTTCATGGCGTCGCGTTCGAGCGATGGCGCGAGAAATTTCCGGGCATTGCGGAGTACGGCGACTACAGGAAAATGCTCGAGCGTGATGATATTGACGCTGTCATCATCGCCACGCCCGACCATTGGCACGCGCTTCAAACGGTGGACGCCTGTGAAGCGGGCAAGGATGTCTTTGTTGAGAAGCCGCTTTCTCTGACAATTCATGAAGGGCGGCGCATGATTGAAGCGGCGAAACGCACCAACCGCATCGTGCAAGTCGGATTGCAGCGGCGCGCCTCGAAAATGTACGCTGAACTCGCTGAGATAGTGCAAAGCGGCATTATCGGAAAGGTGACTGTGGCGCATTGCTACCGCGTCAGCAACATGGCGCCCGACGGCATAGGCCGGTCGCTGCCTTCCGAGCCGCCGGAAGACCTTGACTGGGATATGTTCATTGGTCCCCAGGAGATGCGTCCGTATCAAGACAATATCACGCCCTATAATTTCCGCTGGTGGAAAGCGTACTCGTCGCAGATAGCGAATTGGGGCGTTCATTATTTCGATCTTATCCGCTGGATGCTCGATGAACGGGCGCCAAGAACCGTATCCGCCCACGGCGGACGCTATGCGTTGGACGATGACCGGACAATTCCGGACACCATGCAGGCCACCTTTGAACTGCCTTCCGGATGCCTGTTGGTTTTCGGACAATATGAAGCCAGCGGCAGTACGCCTTTTCCGCGCCCCGCGGAAATCGAATTGCGCGGCACCGAAGGCACGTTGTATTCCCGGGGAAGCCGCTACGAAATCGTACCGGAACGGGGCGGCCAATTCCAGTCTCGTGAACCACGCATGGAACCTGTGGAAAAGAACGTTGACGATGGCGACGTTACGGTTGCCATCATGCGGGACTTCTTCGATTGCGTGAAAAGCAGAAGCGCGCCGTTGAGCGATGTTGTCGAGGGGCACCATTCCACTGTTTTCGCGCACCTTGCGAATATCGCCCTGGAGACCCGCTCGTATATTGAATGGGATGCGGACGCCGAACGCATCACCAATAATGACGCCGCCAATAAACTGTTGCATTACGAATACAGGCCGCCCTGGCGCTTGGGGTAGGCGCCGAAGAAACAGCGTTTTTCCCCAACCACTACAA
>SLFT01000341.1 GCA_007124105.1 Candidatus Hydrogenedentota bacterium
CGCGGTACGAACACAAAAAAACGTCCGCGCTGTCAGGGGACAGCGCGGACGGATACATTATCAGCAAGTAGAACAATAACTCCGTTCGCGGTCTCGGCAGGCTAAATATTAAGGCCCAGAGGGCCGCCGACTGTCTCCGACCAGCAATGCGAATGCACTTAAATTATGAGACTAGTATACAACAAACTGATGTCATGACGCAAACAACAGTTTCGCGTTCCGTGGCCAGATTAATCAATGCGGATGTGGCGAATAGCGTCGTGTGTATTGCCGAACATGTCATGTGCGCGCACTTCAATGGTGTTATAGCCGACGCGACCGTGGTCCGTCAATGCGCCGCGCCAGAGGTGCTTTGTTTCCCGTGGTTCTGGCTGCCCACGCCCCATCACTGGTTGGAACTGATGTTCAATGCGCCGCAGGGTGCGTTCGTCCGCGTCGTCCATGCCCTGAACGCCGGCTACCAGTTGCAAAAACAGTTCCTGACGCTCGTAAAGTTCCACATAGAACGGGGCAAATCCCGTAAATTGCTCCATAGCTGTCCAGGGGCCGTCGTTCAACCGCATTTCAAGGCGACAGTTTTCTGACCCGTTGAAGAAGTTCACGATAACTTCCTGGCCCACTACATCATCGCGAGCAATCCCGGCGGGCGCGTAAATGTCCATTTGATAGGTTGCGGGCCTGCGTGTGGCGCGGTAGAGCATATTGTATTGGTTGCCGTCCACGGTGATCAGCGAATAGCCTTTGGGGATACCGTCCGCCATCACGGCGCGCGGTATGCCGACAGCGTCATAATGCCCCCGATACCAGGCGCCGCCCGCAGTAGCATGCACAATATGATGATGCGGTTTGTCGCCATGCCAGCCGTCTTCCGCGTTCAGGAAAAAATGCTCGTGTCGGTGCCAGTGCGCGGCCAACGACACTGTATGCGGATAGTCGGCGAACAAGGCAAGAAATTCCTCCTGATCATGCATGCCCATTACCGGGATATGCATCAAAAAAATGAGCAGGTGGTCTTTCGGTACGTAATTCAAATAATTCTTGACAAAAGCGCGCTGTTGCTCGCCCATTTCGGCGTGATAACTGCGCTCTTCAACATCCCATCTGATGTTGTTAAGTACAAACAAGTGGGCGTCGGCATAGGCGAACGCGTAATAGGGCGGACCGAATACGCGCTGATAGGTTTCAAAGCTTTGTTGCCAGGTTGGCGCATCGAAGTCCATGTCATGGTTGCCGGGCACATGGTGCCAGGGTACACCGATCATGCCGACGGCCTGCGTCATCGGCTCGAATACAGTAAGGTCGTCAAACACCAAGTCGCCCAAGGTGAAACCAAATGCGGCGTCCAGCCCGATAACTTCCGGCACCAGGTCTTGGGCAAGATAGTGTACTTCATCAAGATCACGCGGCTGTGTATCGCCCAGGCAAATCATCTTGAATTGCCTGTTTTCCTGCTGTGGTCGCAACGGGAAATTGATGCGTTCGGGCAATGGTCCCGTGGGCGCGACACCGCCGAACCTCAGGGAAGGCGAGCCTTCCGGGCGGTGGATGTAGTGTCCCTGCGGTATTTGCGTGACAGGATCAACCGGAACCGTCCAGCCGCTGGGCTTAATCACAAAGAATACTCCCGCGTCTGTCATAGGCAGCGTGTAGCGTCCTTCGTTGTCGGTTAGTATTACGTCCTCGCCATTGGAAACGGCAACACCAGCGACAGGGGGTTCGCCTTCGTCATAAACGCCGTTGCCGTTGATGTCGTGAAATACGATACCAACAGCTTCTTCCGCGCCGGCAAACGGAGCAAGAACAAGAGCCAAAAGAATGCCGCAACCAACACGGCACACAAAATCAAAACGTTTTATATCCATTTGGCAATCTCCTTACGGTTTTCGGTTCAAACGGAATAGTCGCACTTCATTCGTTTCATCCGGCGTGGCCACTTCAGCGTACACCCATATCTCATCATCCACCCACATCCAGTGGGAGTAGCGCCAGGTATGGAAAAACTTGTTCGGCGTAAAACTCTGAACAAGTGGTGAATCCGGTGTAATGTCCACTATCCGGTGTAAATCGAAAGTAAAGGCGAGTCCGGTGGCCATGTTGTATACGGGATCAAACCAACTGACATGAGAACCCTCGTAAATAAAAAGCCACCCGATTCCCAGGGGCAACACGCTGGCGGGACGCACGTAAAAATTATGCCAGTCCTGCAAATGCATTATCGGCTCATACAAATTGCCCGCCGGCCGCCATTGCTCGCCGTCATCGCTAACAAAATGGAAAATGCGTTCGGTGCGGCGCAACACGCCTATAACATAGCAATGCCAGGCGCCCGCGCCGTAAATAACGACAGGGTCCTTGAACTCTGTCGGAGGTATGTCGCGTTCGTATCGCTTGGGCGGAGCCTCAATAACAGGGCGCGCCGTGGTTGCGTCAAACTGTTCCGGACTGTCTACATCGTCAAATTTTATAATGGCCCAGGGACCTTCCTGCCAAGGACCGCACCCGTACAATTTGAATTTACCGGTTTTGGGATCAATAAGCAATGCGGGGCGTTCGAATCCAGGAATCGGAACGTCCTCGCGTTTGATGGCATGAACCTTTTCGAAGTGTATGCCGTCATCGCTACGCAAAATTCTAATTTCATAACCGCGCAATCCCCGCGGTCGCTCAGGGCTGCGCATGCGACATGCCAGCCAGAATACGCCCTGCTCGTCGCGTACTACCGACGGTGCGCCGGCCCACCACTCTGGTGCGATGGTGTCGGGCTGCAAGATAACTTCGTAGTCCCGAAATTTGTCGGGAATACTGCCATAAATATCCTTGATTTCAGGTTTTGTTCCTTGCCAGTCCGGCGGTACGCCTATGGACGTCAAAGCGCCGAACAAGATTAAACTTTCTGCAAACATCATACGCTCCTTATCATGGTTGATAACAGCTTGGCTCTGGCAGGCGCATAAACAGCTATCCAGTGTATAAACAGGCAAGATTTAACATCAGATAATAG
>SLFT01000148.1 GCA_007124105.1 Candidatus Hydrogenedentota bacterium
TATTGCGGGACATAGCGCTGGAGAATAACATCATGCATGCAGTTCTGAAAACAGGCGGCAAGCAGTATAAGGTGACAGAAAACACTTTGCTGCGCGTCGAAAAGCTGGACAACCCCGTGGGCGACCGTATCGAGTTTGACGCGATTAAAATGGTCATCACCGACGATGCCAATGTCGTTGTGGCGCCTGATGCGTTGCAATCGGCCCGGGTGGTGGCGCAGGTGGAAGGGCACGGACGGAACAAGAAGATTCGCGTGTACAAGAAGAAACGCCGGAAAGGGTACGAACGGCTTATTGGCCACCGTCAGGCTTATACGCTTATTCGTGTTCAAGAAATTAAAGTATAAACAGGAGACTGGGACATGGCACATAAGAAAGCAGGCGGCAGTTCACGCAACGGCCGTGACAGCAATGCGCAACGATTGGGTGTTAAACGATACGGCGGCGAACAGGTGCGCGCGGGCAACATTATCGTGCGGCAGCGCGGCACCAAACTGCATCCCGGCGTCAACTGCGGCGTTGGCAATGATCATACGCTTTTTGCCCTTAAAGATGGCGTAGTGCAGTTCAGGTATTTCAAGCGTGGGCGGAAATGCGTGGACATTGTTCCTGTCGCCTCCGAATAACAGCGTACAGATTTAATTCAGATAGAACCAACACCCTCAAGCGCACTGTGGGGGTGTTTCTTTTTTGAGACAACGCCCTCCTGGCAGACGCGGTGTGCCGCGCAACTGCCTGTCGTTGCAGCACAGTAACTGTCTGGTATGATGTCTTGTTAAATCAAAATGTTAGATTCTGTAGGGTGGGTTCCGCTTCGCTTCACCCACCCGCTTTTGAGGTCTATTGGTAGACAGTTACGTAACATATTTGTTCGTGTATAATAGCGCGTGGCATAGGCCATTTTTTTTGTTGATGGTGGAAGAATGCCGATAAGGCACTGAAACACGTTGTTGCCGATAACACGACAATCGGCATCTTTACGACAGGCGTCATTAATGTTTGTAGACCGAGTACGTATAAAAGTAACCAGTGGCAAAGGCGGCAATGGTTGTTGCAGCTTTCGGCGCGAGGCGTATGTGCCGTTGGGCGGCCCCAACGGCGGCGACGGCGGCGACGGCGGCAGCGTGTATTTTGTCGCCGCCTCGCGGTTGAGCACACTGCTTGATCTGCGTTATCACGCCCACTGGGTTGGCAAGCGGGGCGCTCATGGGCAAGGCAAGGATCGGCATGGCAAGAACGGCGCGGATACCTATATCGAGGTGCCGCTGGGCACTGTTGTTCACGATTTCGAGAGCGGTGAAATACTAGCCGATTTGACGACGGAAGGGGAGACCTGGCTGGCGGCGCCGGGCGGAAGCGGTGGGCGCGGCAATGCGCGCTTTGCAACGGCTACCAACCGCGCGCCCCGGTTCGCGGAAAAGGGCGAGCCGGGCGCCGAGCGCGAGTTTTTGCTCGAGTTGAAGCTGATTGCGGATGTTGGTCTGGTCGGGCTGCCGAATGCGGGTAAATCAACCCTGTTGGCAACAATTAGCGCGGCCAAACCGAAAATCGGCGATTATCCCTTTACCACCTTAACGCCAAATCTGGGCGTTGTACCCTTGTCCGACCACAGAACCCTTACGGTGGCCGATATCCCAGGCATTATCGAAGGCGCGTCCGAAGGCAAGGGGTTGGGCCATGATTTCCTGCGGCATATAGAGCGCACGCGCGTTCTGTTATTCCTTATAGACCTGGGAGACGACGCGCCGCTGGATACCGTGCGCATCCTGGACGAGGAATTGCGCCAATACAGCGAAGCGTTATCACAACGACCGCGTTTGTATGCCTTTAACAAGGCGGACATCCCCGAAAATCGAGAATGTTACCAGGCGTTCGAGGGGCAACGCCCCCAATCGGCGTTTCTTATTTCGGCGGCAACGAGCGAGGGCGTGCGGCCATTGCTTGAGGCCTTGTGGAAAATGGTGGACGTAGATCGTAGAGAGGAGCAGGAGGCGCAGGTGGAGATTCCCACGCCACAGCGTGAATACGCCTTCACACCCCCATTTGAAGTGAAGAGGACTCCTGCCGGCTTTCGCATCCTTGGCGACAAACTGCGCAGAGCCGCCGCCATGACGGACTTCGACAATGAAGAGGCTGTCATGCATTTTCAGCGCCGTCTCGAGAAAATGGGTGTCTTCAAGGCGCTCAAGCGCATGGGCGCGCAGCCGGGACAGTCGGTATTTATCGAAGAGTATGAAATGGAATACAAGGAATAGAGTCGCCTTGGGCCAATGCTTCCAACAGCATGTTATGGTTAGATGCGCCGCAAGTGCGCTGGTATGATAAAATAAAAAGTAACCGTCGAGCAGGTTCTCATACAGACTTGCTTTCAGCCCGATAATATAAGTGACTGTTCTGAGATATAGTATGTTGTTCACGCTTCAGCGTGCCCGGTTGTGCCTGTAATCCTGAGTTGACGTGTTAACGTCGGCACACTGAAGTGTGAACGACATACTAAACATTCATTATTTAGGTGGAGGCTGAAAGCCTCATGAACGACGGTCTCTATTTTTTTGAGGCGTTGCCGGCTACTATGATGCGCAGCGTCGCCATTACGACATATTAAAGAACGGGAGCATACCCATGGCTACACGCAGGCAGACAAGAGGCAGGGAAAGCGATCCCAGGGAAATTGTCCGCTGGACGCGACGTTATGCGCAAAACCGAACAATTTCCTTTCTCGTGCAATGGGTGTTTATTTTGGTGATGGTGGTGATTATCGGCATAGCCGCGATTTTAACGCAGCTGGCTCAGGAGCGGGGAAACCAGGCGATGTTCACGGCATCTGTGACATTGATGATTGTGACTATTGTGGCCTTGGCATGGTTCTCCATGTCGCGGTGGAGCGGCGCGCTTATATTCAGCATTACCAACCGACTTTACGGCCGCGAAGGGTATGCCTCCTATTCCGGGGGGGCCAGGCGCGACAAATTACCGCTCTGGCTGACCGCGCTTGGCGGCGGGCTGATTGTCTATCACCTTGTGGGCGTACTGTTCATTAGTTTCAATTACATGCCCATCCACTATCTACAACCCTGGTCCGCCCTTTATATGACCCCCTACCTTATTGTGATGGCGTTGTATCAGCGGCTGGGCTTCTGGGCATGGTTGTGGCCATTATTGTACGGTCTCCATGCCCTGTTGTTGTTGCTGGGGCTGCCGGTGCGCTTCGGGCATCAATACGAACTTCTCAACATTGTCGTGCCTGTGTTCGGGTATGGGTTTGTCGCGATTCTCGCCGGACATATTTACAGCCGCTACGCCCTGTACAAGCTCAAGACATTGACGCGCGGCGCCATACCGGACGCCAACGGAGCGGACGTGGACAATGGCTCGGAGTCTACTGAGGGAGTCGGTCATGGATGAACTGGACCGCACCATTCATGAGCCCGCGCGACTGCGGATTCTCACGGTTCTATCTGGCGTGGACGAGGCGGATTTTAACTTTTTGCTGAACACGCTGGGCCTGACCAAGGGGAATCTCTCGTCGCATATAGACAGGCTCGAAAAAGCGGGGTTTGTGAATGTTGTAAAGTCCTTTAATGGCCGTATTCCGCACACTGATTTCAATATAACGGTAGAGGGGCTTCAAGCGCTGGAGAGGTATTGGGAAGAGTTAGATGCCATTCGCGCCATGAAAGATATGCGCGACGCAGACGCCTGAACTCCAATGTCTGTCCGCTTTTGCCGCCTCATAAGTTAAATCAGCCTTGGCTTTCATGAGATGCGGCTTCATTGAGAACCATCCCCATATCGTACCGCCAAAGCGCGCGCATGTACGTTGTCCGGCCAGCGAAACAGACACGCCTGGGCGTGTTCGAGGACAGCCTTTCTGTCGCCCCGCGCTTCCGCGCATATAGCCAGCAGTAAATGAGTCGCTCCAGTGTCCATGCCTTCGAGTGCCTGTTCCAGTTGTACCCGCGCTGCATCAAATCGTGATTCGTCCAGCAGGAAGATAGCGTAACTCTTGCGGGCCTGTGGATTTGGCCAGGGCCAATGCAGCGCGCGCCGATATGACGCTTCGGGCATCCGGCCCACAACGTGCAGCATTTCGGCGCGGCTCAATAGTACGCTCGGAATCAGTGTGGTGTGCATAAAGGCGGCGGCAAGCAGTATGGCTGTAGCTGACAGTGTCGCGCCTGTTTTTCTGTCGCGTGGGGATGCTGTGTTGCCAGGCGTAAAAACACCTGCCAGCAGCAGTCCTGCCAGCACGTGTGGCGGACTGTGCCAAAGCGTGTTGAAGCACGAAAAAACGGCAAGCGCAACCAAGGCGCCCGTTTGCGGGCCGCGCCGACGAAACACGGTAACCGCGAACCAAAGCAGGAACAGCGAACCCAGGACGCCGGTTTCGGCGAGCCATTCCAATGGCTCCGAATGGGCGTGAACCGTGTGTTGTTCATTATGGAACAGGGCTTCTCCGCCAGGGGCGTGCAGCACCTTACCCTGATAATAGGGGCTCCAGTAGGCATAATTGCCAAGACCAACGCCAAACAGGGGGCGCTCGATTATCATGCGCGATGCACCCGCCCAGAACCATAGCCGCGCATGGCCGCCCACGTCGCGCTCGGTAAAGGTCAGGGCGATGCGCGTGGTCAGAAGCGGCGCGCCAACGGCCAGAATTGCAATAACCGTCAAAACGATAACAACTACCCGTACATTTCGAGGACGACGTAACAGCAGGCGCGTTTTGCGCGGACGCGTACCCATCAAGAGCGTGTACCCGCAGCCAACAACAGCAGCCAGCCAAGCGGTACGCGTTCCGGAGACCAATAACGCGCCCAGAAGCATTGCAAAAAGCGCGACGGAGGCAACAAAATGGCCGCGCTGCATCCTGGGCGTCCACCGAAAGAGCGATAGCAGCAACGCGAGCAGTACGGCCATGAAACCGCCGAGTAGATTCTGGTTGCCAAATACCGAATAGGCGCGTTGATCATACCCGGGAAACACCGGAAAGAGCCTGTTAATCATTCCGCCATATTGCAATAGAGCCAACAAGGCAATCACCCCGCCCGATAACAGCAGACCGCGAAATAGCCAGAGCCGTCCGCCGGGGGGTCTGAATACGGAAACAGCCAGCGATGCGGCGAATAGCAGCAACGCCAGGTATACCGCCTTTTCAATGTGAAACGATAAGACCTGCGCGGTGAACAGTCCGGAGATAGTCCAGACAACGAGTCCGAACCAAAGGGGAATGAAAGGCTGGAATCCGTTTGTTGAAAGGAGGCCGTTCCGGTGTTGCGCGTAAACCACGACGACAAGCCCCACCGCCAACACCAACCCTTTGGCATGAAGAAAAGAGGTCAATTGGAAAGACCAGGCCACGGCGCAAACCAGAAGAATGACCACCCAGATACAGCGCGCGCTATGATTCTTGACGTTGGAACACATTATGATAAATACTTGCGGGCTTTCGCCTTGTGGGTTAACGCAAACAATAGGGATGCGCACCAGGACCGCGTACCCCTATTCACACCAAAAGTGTAGCACAAGCAGTGTGTGATCTGGTCGTTTTTGCATACTGGAATCATAGAGAACCTTTTGCGATTTGGCAACTGCCATGAAGTATACTATCGGGGCGCTTGTGTATTCGCTATTATCGCTGTCAGATAGTGCGCCTGCGGTGAGTGATACGACAGATTAACGGGAGATTGAGTTCATGAAAAAATCGCTGCTGGTTTGGGGCGGCTGGGACGGCCATGAGCCGCGTGAATGTGTCGCGTGTTTTGAGCCGTTTCTCGCGGAAAAAGGCTTTGATGTAACGGTAAGCGACAGCCTTGACGTATTTGCGGACAAGGGGGCAATGCATGCTTTCGATCTGATCGTTCCCTGTTGGACCATGGGCGAAATTGATGGACATCAGGAAGAAGGAGTGCTTGATGCTGTGCGCGCCGGAGTCGGCATAGCCGGCTGGCATGGCGGCATGGGCGATGCTTTCCGCGCGAGCACCGCCTATCAATTTATGGTGGGCGGCCAGTTTGTCGAGCATCCCGGCGGCATTATCGAATATACGGTCAATATTACGCGCCCAGATGATCCGATCATGGACGGGATAAACGATTTCAAAATGAAGTCGGAAGCTTATTACATGCATGTTGATCCGTCCAATGACGTGTTGGCCACGACGACTTTTACGGGTGAGCACTGCGCTTGGGTGGACGGATGCGTTATGCCAGTGGTCTGGAAACGTTCCTATGGGGAAGGCCGCGTTTTCTATTCAGCGCTGGGACATGTCGCATCGGACTTTGATGTGTTCGAATGCTTCGAAATCATGAAACGCGGTATGTTGTGGGCGTGCAGGTAATTACCAATTGCGGCTTCAGACTGCTCTGTTGTAGTCTTGTTTGTCCTGTATGGCCAATAGAATCACCTTTGGAGGAAGTTTAACCATGAAACCCCTTGCTGTTGGCGTTGTTGGCTGTGGCAATATATCGGATGTATATTTCCAGGCGGGAACGCGTTTTGACGCGATCACACTCGTGGCCTGCGCCGACCTTAATCATGAACTCGCCGAGTCGAAGGCCAACCAATATGGCGTACCCCGGGCGGCATCCACAGAGGCGTTACTCGCCGACCCGGATATTGACATTGTACTGAATATCACCCCGCCCAAGGCGCACACCGAAGTCGCCATGGCCGCTGTCGCCGCGGGGAAACATGTATATAACGAAAAGCCGCTGACCCTTACGCGGGAAGAAGGCCGAAAACTGTTGGCGGCGGCGCGGCAACAAGGCGTACGCGTAGGCTGCGCCCCGGATACCGTACTGGGCGCGGGCATTCAGACAGCGCGCAAGATCATTGATGACGGCGTGATCGGCAAGCCCGCGTCCGCGACGGCGTTCATGCAGTGTCCCGGCCATGAGGGATGGCACCCAAGTCCTGAATTTTATTACGAAGTGGGCGGCGGCCCCATGATGGATATGGGCCCGTATTACCTGACCGCGTTAATAACCTTGCTGGGCCCGATATGTTGCGTTTCCTCAGTTACGCGTACAACATTCGAGAAGCGACTTATCACCAGCGAGCCGAAAAAAGGCAAGGAAATCGTCGTCGAAACGCCAACCCATCTGACAGGCCTTGTCGAGTTTGAAAACAACGCTGTATGCACCATGATTACCAGCTTTGATGTGTGGCGCAACAATCTGTCCTGTATCGAAGTACACGGCACAAAAGGTTCGATTAGCGTACCTGATCCGAACGGTTTTGGCGGCGAGGTCAAGCGCTTTCAAGCCGGCGACAACGACTGGAAGACGGCGCCGCTGTCTCATTGTTATGCCGATCAGTCTCGCGGCCTCGGCCTGGCGGAAATGGCCACGGCAATACAGGAAAACCGAGCGCATCGCGCCAATGGTGAGCTGGCCTATCATGTGCTTGATGTGATGCAGGCCTTTATTGACGGCGGCGAAACAAATTCCCGCATCACTATTGAAAGCAGCTGTTCGCGTCCGGAACCCATGCCCATGCAACTGAAGGACGGACAAACAGGCGTTAACGAATAAATACCGGAACATCATGCTTATACCTGTGACAGGAAGGCGTCAGGGCTTTGTCCAATAATCAATTACGAGAACCTGCTCCAGATGCGGCTCCAGCAGCGCGCCAAATTCCTTGTGGGCCGGATGTGGGAGATAGGCTTCGAAGTCCGCTTCGTTTCTGAAGGTAAGCAGGAAACAATGCGTAAAGCCCTGGTCCAGATTCTCAGGACTGACATTGGCGCCCCACTCAAAATCATAAATAAGACCGGTGGCGCTGGGCAGGCGACAAAACGCTGTTTCAATTGCGCGTACCTGCGCCGGGGTGGCGTCGTCGGTAAACTGGAACAAGACCACGTGACGCAGTACCTGCGCCGGGGCATCCGCAGCAACGCCCTCGCTGCTGACGCTAATCAGCAGCAGGCACGACAACACCACACACATTGGAACCAGCAATACGGCATGTTTATACTTCATGGCTACACTCTCCTTGTTGCAGGAACGAAACCTGCGATTTCAATACAATGAAAGAGACAAAACGGACTTTCGTAGTCTATCCCCTGCCAGATTGCCCAGTCAATTTTTGAGCAGACACGGCAATCTAACGAAGATTCGTAATAGCGCCAATTATACCCGGTTATTTGCCATCACCTGCTTGTACGGGTATACTAACCCGTATAAGTACCTTTTCTCATAACAATCCAGAGGAGACATGGCCATGAATAAGTTTCTTACTACGGCTGGCGTTATTATTGTTGCTTGTGCGCTGTTTGCTGTGTTGCCCGCGGCGGGCGACTCGATGATAAACAGCGACAAGGCTGACGGCTATAAAGGCATCTGGTTTACCCTCGGACAGTTTTCGGAACATGGCGACAAGTATTCTGGCGGTCTGGGCACATACACCGCCAAGCATATACCCCTGGCTGTATATGCGCCTGAAGCAAACAAGACATTCTTTGTGTATGGCGCCACTTCCGGTCCAGAAGAACGCTATCTGTTATGCATGGCCGCATTTTTCGATCACGAGACGGGAACCGTGCCAAAGCCCACCATTGTTCACGACAAAGAGGGCGTAAACGATCCCCATGACAACCCAAGCATCACGCTGGACGCTTCCGGATATGTCTGGGTGTTTGTGAGCGGACGCGGAAGCAGGCGGCCCGGCTATATATATCGCAGCGTAGAACCGTACAGTGTGGACGCCTTCGAACGCGTGCGGGAATGTGAAATGACTTACCCGCAGCCCTGGCTTGTTGCGGATGAAGGCATACTGCTGTGTTTCACCAAATACACAAAAGGCCGCGAATTGTACTGGACCATGAGCGTGGACGGGCGCGACTGGGCCGAGGACAAGAAGCTCGCGGGCATGGGCGGCCATTATCAGGTAAGCCGTGAGCGGGCGGGACGCGTCATTACCGCCTTCAATTATCACCCGGGCGGCAACGTGGACCGTCGCACCAATTTGTATTACCTGGAAACCAGCGACTTTGGTCAAAGCTGGCAGACAGCCGGAGGAGAAACCGTCGCGCCGCCTCTCGAAAACACGCAGAACCCGGCGCTGGTCAGGGATTTTGAAGCGGAAGGCAGGTTGGTGTATGTGAAGGATATCAATTTCGACGACCAGGGGCGTCCGGTCGCGCTGATTGTGACCAGCGGCGGTCACCAGCCCGGCCCGGAAAATGATCCGCGCGCGTGGCTGATTGTCCATTGGAATGGCGCAGACTGGGATTATCGCGAAGTAACCCACTCCACCCATAATTACGACATGGGTTCGCTGTACATCAACGCTACAGACGACTGGCGTATTATTGCGCCCACGGAAGCGGGACCGCAACCGTTGGGAACAGGCGGCGAGATGGCGTTGTGGCTCAGTGACGACCAGGGCGTCACATGGCGCAAAGAACGGGACATTACCAAGAACAGTGAATACAACCATGCCTATGCGCGCCGTCCCGTCAACGCCCATCCAGATTTTTACGCATTCTGGGCGGACGGCAACCCCGACGAGTTTTCGCCATCGCGCCTATATTTCACCAACAGGGACGGCGACAGGGTATGGCGGCTTCCCTATAACATGACTGAAGACAGGGCCGCCCCCGCCCATTACGTTTTCGACTATGATTGTCCATGACGCTGCATTAACAGCGATGACGGTATGGCCAGTTTCGTTTGACATTTTACTTCGAAGCGAAATATGATGTGGCGAGGCGGTCAGGTAGAAACAGAATAACGGGATAGACAGTGACTAATGAAACCCCAAAACCTGCGGGACATACAATCCATCCTTGCCGGAAAACGCGAAGAACTTGCGCGTGATTATGGCGTTACGCAGATAGGCGTATTCGGTTCCTGGGCGCGGGACGAAGCGACCGAGGACAGTGATATTGATCTTTTGGTGGAATTCGAGCACTCTCCAGGGTTCTTCAAGTTTTTGGAACTTGAAGAGCAACTATCAGCATGGCTTGGCGCCCCCGTGGACCTGACGACCAAAGGCGCGTTGAAACCCCGGATTGGGCGGCGCATTCTAAATGAAGTAGTAATGTTATGATCCGGGATTACGGCGACTTCCCTATGGCATGACAGAAGACAGGGGTATTGGCCGCCGAACCATCTCAGACGTCAGGACAAGTGTCGTCTTCATAGCCTTCTACCGCGACAAAAACCCCGTGCGAATACGCGTCCTTGTCCAGGTCGTTAGTGCTCTGCGCCTGCTTGAGCCAGGCTGTCCAGACGCGGTTGAGCTCTTCCCAGGATAGATTCTTCAGGTCAAGGTCTTCCTCGCTCAAAAACTGGTCCTGTATTCTGATCATGCCAAGCCGCCAGGAACAACCGTTGGCAACAGGTCTTCCGCCCGTTTAACCATGTCCTCATGCGCTTCCAGCAGCGGTTTTTGTCTCATGACTGGCGCCAACCCGGGCCAACTCTTTCGCCACAATTCCGCCGCTTTCAAATAGCGCAGAAGACGCGCCTCATTGGCATGGATCAAATATCTGCGCTCGGCATCAAGCGCCGTTTCCAGCGCATCGAGACCATCGGCTACGGCGGCCAGCGCGGGTCGTTGTTTTATTGCCTCGACAACGTTTTCTGGATAGTGCTCGGCAAGTTCCATGAGTTCTCGAGCGCTCCTCGAATATTGCATCTTTTCTTCTACGCCAACGCTTAACCTGGCAAGCTCTCCTATAACCACATAATCCTTTTCACGGTTTGTTTTTTTGGTTTCAATCAGATCGGCGACGCCGAGGTATGGCAGCGCGTTATTCTCCTGTTCGCGCCATATCGCGGCCAGCCTTCGCGCAGACAGGCGCGGCGGACGCGTCACAAAGTCGGTTCGAATACGCATGCCATCACAGTTGAACTCGAGATGGGCGCTCCACCCGGCCGCCATCCAGCGAATATCCAGCGGCGCGCCAAAACGGTAGACCGCGCCCCGCTTACTCAACACCAAAAGGATATGCCGCAGGCATTCTTCATCTTCCCGCAGAATCCAGTCGCCATCTTTGCTCATCAGCGCCAGGCGATGCAGCACGACCGCCTGGCCGCCGCTGATAATAGCGCGTTGGCGTCCGACATTGAATTCTTCGGTCAGTTCGAGGTAGATATTCTTACTGATTGTCATTGTTCGAAACCTGTTCGGGGCGGGCCGTGGCGGTTCCAGGCTTTTTATTCGAGCGAGAACGTGCCCCGCCGTCATAAGTATCAGCCAGAAATTCGACGGGCGTCCAACTCGCGAATGTTTTCGCCTTGTCGCGTTTCCCGTTAATCGTAGTCTCTTTACCGTCCAGATAAGCGTGAGTATACCATTGGAATCGCGCAAAGCCA
>SLFT01000312.1 GCA_007124105.1 Candidatus Hydrogenedentota bacterium
AAATGCAACCAGTGCTCTTTCGACCTGGGCGTCGGACCGGCGCCCAGAACCGCGGACAAACCGGCGGATTAGGGCATCGCCCTGCTGGCCATCCCGCTGGTGGCCACGTTGCTGGTATGGTTCTGGGTGGGTAATATGAATCTTTTCCAATCGCCCGGCAGTACGTTGGGACTGATCATGGTCGCCACTGTCCTCGGCGCCGCGGGCGTGGCGGCGATGGAAGCCGCCAAGGCCGGCATGAAAACGGACAGGGCGCAAGGTACATACAGTCCCACGGCCTGTTTCTTCATCATTGGGGCCACTTGTGTATTCCACAGCGATTTGCCGTGCCGCATTTGCATTCCCATTTGCCGATATAGTCTACCGAATACAAACGGTGACGCGCTTCCTCTTTGCTTCTACAACACAATATAAAGTGTTTGTGTGCATGGACCAGAAAATATTCATGCCGTATTGTTGCCTTGCAAGAGGTTTCTTGGGATGATCCGTCTCTCGGCGGCGGCACAACAAATCGTATCCGTGTAAATCCGTGTTCATCTGTGGTCAAAAAAATCGTATCCTGAGAATCCCGTAATCCTGTCAAGAAAACAAGGCCATTCAGGCGTATGATGCATATCGCCTGGCGCAGCGCTCCCGGACGGGCGGAGTCACACATAGCGTCTTGCCAACACGCCTGCAATTGCCGCAACAACCAGCGACAAGAGCGGCGGTCAAATTGTTGCATGGAAAACATAAAAGTGGTAGAGTATAGGGCTCTCTGGAAGCGGTGCGCGTAGGCGTCCGGATATTTCGAAGGACACGACGCGGCATCTTTAATTTCCGGGGCATTGGTCAATACGCGGGACAGGGGGCATTTTTTTGTCCCGTTCTTTCAGTGTTACATCAACGTTCAGGCATCCTCAAAAGGAGTGTTATCATGCCTACCTATTCATACCAATGCAAACGCTGTAGTCATATCCAGGACTTGTTTCATACGATGAGCGCCAAGCCGCGCGTTAAATGCGCCCAATGCGGCGGTCCTTGTGTGCGGTTGCTTGGCGCCGGCGCCGGTATTATATTCAAGGGCAGCGGTTTTTACGAGACTGATTACAAGAACAAAGGGAAGCGGCCCGCTTCTGACTCCGGCGCCGCGGCAGCGAAATCAGACGTGAAACCCGCCGCACAATCAGAACAAAAGAGCGCCGACAAGACCAGCGGCGCTGAATCGAAACCCGCCGCGCCCGCCAAGGCAAGCTAGGCAGTCATCGGCGCGTACTCGGCGCAATAGAGGAGAATGATGATGGACATGGAAGCCATTCAGCAGCTGAACGACCAGCATATCATCAACACGTACGGCGCGCGTAAGCTGGCCCTCGTACGCGGCGACGGCGTCCGCCTGTGGGACGCGGAAGGCCGGGAGTACCTGGACTTCTTTGCCGGTATCGCTGTCTGCAATCTTGGACATTGTCACCCGAAAGTAACCGAAGCCATTTGCGAACAGGCGCGGACGCTGGTGCATGTATCCAACCTGTACTATATCGAACCGCAGGTGAACCTGGCCGCGCTGCTTTGTGACCATTGCTTTGCCGACAAATGGTTTTTCTGCAATGGCGGCGCTGAAGCGAACGAAGCGGCATTGAAACTTGCCCGCCGCTATTGGTTCCAACAGGGTACGCCCCGGCCAGATGTGGTCGTTGCCGAGCAATCCTTCCACGGTCGTACCATGGCCACGGTTACCGCCACGGGCCAGCCGAAATACCATCAGGGTTTCGAACCGCTGCTGCCGGGATTCCATTATGTCCCCTATGACGATATTGACGCGTTGACCGAGGCAATTACGCCGGAGGTGGGGCTGGTGCTGCTCGAGCCGCTCCAGGGCGAAGGCGGTGTTCGTGTGCCGAAGCCCGGCTACCTGCCCGCAGTGCGGCAGCTGTGCGACGATAACAATGTATTGCTCGCTTTTGACGAGGTGCAAACCGGCCTCGGCCGCACCGGCTCGCTGTTCGCCTATCAGAACGAGAATGTTATACCGGATATTATTACGTTGGCCAAAGGACTGGGCAACGGCGTTCCCATTGGCGCGATGGGTTGTTCAGACAAGGTTGCCGAGGGGTTTTCTCCTGGATCACACGCTTGTACCTTCGGCGGCAATCCCTTGAGCGCGGCGGCGGCGCTGGCAACCTTTGAAGCGCTTGTTGCCCCCGGTTTTATCGAGGAAGCGCGCGAGACAGGAAACTACTTTATCCAGCAGCTCGTGGAACTTGCCACAGGCTTCGATTGCATTTACGAAGTGCGCGGGCGCGGGCTTATGATTGGCGTGGAATTCGATCGCGGCGTCGCGCCCTTGATTGAGCGCATGTTGGCGGCGGGCATCATTTGCGGCCCCGCCGGCCCGACCGTGCTCCGTTTCCTGCCGCCGCTGATAGTGGACCGCGCGGCGGTGGACCGTGTGACGGCGGCGCTTCGGGCCGGTTTGGAGGGGCTGGGATGGTAAAGGATTTCGTGTCACTGGCCGACTATACCGGCGACGAACTCCTGGCGCTGCTCGATTTGGCTGACGACCTGAAGGCCCGGCAGAAAGCGGGGAACCCCCACAAACTGCTGGAAGGCAAGACGCTGGCCTTGATTTTTGAAAAGCCCAGCCTGCGTACACGGCTTACCTTCCAGGTGGGCATGTTCCAACTGGGCGGCAATTCCGTTTTGATGGACGTGCGCCTAGGCGAACGTGAAACCGTGCCGGATGTGGCGCACAATCTCGAGCGCTGGGTGGACGGCATTATGGCGCGCACCTTTAAGCATGAGCACGTGGCACAGATGGCCGAATGCACGCGCATCCCGGTTATCAACGCGCTCACAGACATGATGCATCCCTGCCAGATTCTTGCGGACGCGCAGACCCTGCGCGAACACAAGGGCCGCGACTTCAGCGCCCTCAAAGTCGCTTTTGTGGGCGACGGCAATAATGTGTTCCACTCCTGGGCGAATTTCGCGTCCCGTATTCCGCTGAACCTGACGCTG
>SLFT01000197.1 GCA_007124105.1 Candidatus Hydrogenedentota bacterium
CACTTCGCCTGCCTGTGGCCAGGATATAAGAGCGTGTATGAAAAGTCTCTTCACCATTTTATCGTATGTTGTGAACTTCTTTAGATTGCGTCGCTTCGCTCGCAATGATGATCACGGTTTTTACCGTCATTGCGAGCGAAGCGACGCAATCTGGACTTTTCGTACACGCTCTAAGCATGAAGATGTTGTCTTGCCGTCTCGTGTGAAGTAGACTTGCGGGCGCGCCCGACAGGCGTTATACTATGCAGCGCAAAAGCGTTTCCTGGCGAAGCGGTCGGACATGTTGACGCCGTTCTGGCTTCTGGAACGGGGACGCGGTAGAATTGAGGGCATGATGCCAAAGAAGAAAGATCCCTATGCGAGCGCGGGCCAAAAAGTCATTGGCTTGTATGCGCTGTTATTGTTTTCCGGACGGCGTTATTCGTTGCCCCAGCTGGCGGGCTTGTTCCATTGCTCGAAGCAGACGATACTGCGCATGATGGAACAGATTGAACTGAATCACCGGCTGGAGATTGAATCGTGGTTTGAGGGCGGACGCAAGTGGTACCAGGCGCGTCCACTGCGGCAGCGCCCCAACGTGACCCTGCGCGTGGAGGATATCCAGCAGTTGCTGTTGTGTCGCGAGATGGTGTGGCGGCTATTTCCCGCGCCTTTGCGCGAGCAACTGGGCGACACCATCGCCAAGACGGCGGTGTTGCTTCCTGACTACGACGAGCGCGACATCGCGCTGGAATCCATCGCCCATTTTCAGCCCAAGGGTATTGTTGACTACTCCCGGTCGCAGCCGCTGCTGGCCGCCTTGTTCCGCGCCATACGGGAACGACGCGTATGCAGAATCGGCTACCGCGCCCCTGAATGGCCTCGAACGCGCACATTGGAAGTTGCGCCGTACCGCTTTGTCATTTTCCGCGAGGCATTCTACGCCAAGTGCCGCCCGGTCTCCGCGCTTGCGCCGCCCGTGTCCAGCAAAGACCTCACGCTTGCCGTACATCGCATGTCCTCCATCACGCCGACGGGAACATCCTTTACTGCTATTACGGATGACGACAGGAGCGCCGACGACGCCTTTGGTCTGGCACGGGAAGCGCCTTTTCGCGTCGTGGTGGATTTTGTCCCGAAAGCGTCCGTGTATGTGCGCGAACGCATCTGGAGCAAAGACCAGCAGCTCGTTAATCTGCCCGATGGCGGCGTCACTCTTTCATTTACCGCCACCAGCCGTCCTGAAGTGCTGGCGTGGGTGCTCAGTTTCGGCGGCGAGGCGGTTCTGCGCGCGCCGGACGATATCCGGCATGAAATCCGTAAGCGCCTGCGTATCATGGTTAAGTCGCATCACTAACCCGGTCATTTCGCCAGATTTCTGTTTTGCCCGTTATTGTTTTTCGAGTTCTACCGAACAGTAGGTAGGCGTTTTGATGGAAACTCACAGCTTGCATATTCTGCGGCAATCGTGTATGATATCCATAGACCGTTACAAATGCGCATTTTTAAGGAATTGCTTGGACAAGATAATGTGGCGATGACAGCGCAGCAGCGGCTGTGTGGCCTTTGCGGCAACCAGTCGTTTTGGTATGCGAGCGGCGCCTATGTACGCATGAGCGCATCACTCCAGGCAAGCCTTATGTATGCGGATTTCGTACGCTGAGACGTTGATCAGACGCACCATGCGCACGGGTTTGAAACTGAGCAGCGCTCGCGTACACATTAGTTTTGGGCAACGCACGGAATCAGGAACGGCTGCGGGGTATTGCCGCAGCGAACATCGTATGAAGGAGACCATCCTATGGCGACAGTTGTTGAAGCCAGCGCGGCAACGGATTTGACGGCGATTTTTGCCAGGTATCCGGATGCCGGGCGCGACGCGCTTATCCCGTTATTGCAGGAGATTCAAGACACATTTGGCTATTTGTCGTTGGACACGATCAGACAGGTGGGCGCGCATCTGAAATTGCCCGTGAGCAAGATATACGGCGTGGCCACCTTCTACAATCAGTTCCGATTTCTGGCGCTGGGCAAATACCATGTGCAGGTATGCCGCGGTACGGCGTGCCATGTGAAGGGTTCCGCGGGCGTCCTGGACGACATTAAACAGATGTTGAAGATTGGGCCCGGCGAGACCACATCGGATGGCCTGTTTTCGTTGGAGGTGGTGGCCTGTATAGGCGCCTGCGGTCTTGCGCCTGTGATCAAGGTTAACGACGAGTTCCATGCGGACATGACCACATCAAAACTGGAACGGGTCTTCAAGGCCCTCAAAAAAGAGGCTGAATCCAATGAGTAGCACAACACAACCTGCCTGCGGCTGCGGCTGCTCGGGCGAAGCGAGTATTTTTACGCCGGAAGAATTGCAGGCGGCGCTTGCAAGCGGAGACGAAGCGGCGCTTGACGCGGCGTTGACGGAAAAACTGGCGCTGTTGCGTCGCGAGGACGTGTCCAGACCGACGATTTTTATTGGCACAGGCACATGTGGCCTGGGCGCGGGCGCGGCAAAAACGCTTGCCGCCGCGCGGGCCTGGTGCGATGAAAAGCAGGTGGACTGCGACATTGTCGAAGTGGGTTGTATCGGCCTGTGCAGCGCCGAGCCCATTATGGACGTGCAGTTGCCTGGCCGCGCGCGCGTGTCGTTTACGAAAGTGACGGGTAAGCAAGCGCCTGACCTGTTAGCGTCCGTTTTCGACGGGGTTATCCCCACAGAAGCGGTACTCGGTCAGTTCGAGAGTCGCGCGCAACAACAGGCGTGGGACGCTGTGCCTGCGCTGAAGGAACATCCTTTTTTCGCGCAACAAACGCGCTTTGTATTGGCGCAATGCGGCGAGATTGATCCGTCGAGCATGGATGAATACATTGCTCACGGCGGCTATCGCACGGCGGCGCGCGTCCTGCGTGATTTACCGCCGCCGGATATATGCGATGCTGTTGAAAAGAGCGGATTGCGCGGGCGCGGCGGCGGCGGCTTCCCGACGGGCAGAAAATGGAAGTTTGCCCTGGGCGCGGAGGGGGACCAGAAATATCTGATTTGCAACGCCGACGAAGGCGACCCGGGCGCGTTCATGGACCGCGCTGTTATCGAGGGCGCGCCGCACCGGCTGGTAGAGGGCATGATTATCGCCGCTTACGCCATCGGCGCGAGCAAAGCTTATGTGTATATCCGCGCCGAATATCCGCTGGCCATTGAGCGCTTGCGGACGGCCTTCGCCCAGGCGCGCGCCGCGGGACTTCTTGGCGACAACATTCTGGGCACGGGTTTTCACTTGGATATTGTGTTGAAAATGGGCGCGGGCGCCTTCGTATGCGGCGAGGAGACGGCCCTGATACACAGTGTCGAGGGCAAGCGCGGCATGCCGCGTCCCCGTCCGCCGTTCCCAGCCGTCAAGGGCGCTTTCGGCAAGCCCACGGTGATAAACAACGTGGAGACGTTGGCGAATGTGCCGCCCGTGCTCGCCATGGGCCCCGACGCGTTCGCCGCCATGGGCACGGAAAACAGCAAAGGCACCAAGGTATTCGCGCTCTCCGGCAAGGTTGCCCGCACCGGCCTGGTCGAGGTGGCGATGGGCACCACTGTCCGCGACATCATCTTTGATATTGGCGGCGGCATTCCCAACGGCAAGCAGTTCAAGGCTGTTCAGATGGGCGGCCCCTCGGGCGGCTGCATTCCCGAGGAACACCTGGATATCGAGGTGGACTACGATTCACTGAAGACCGTGGGCGCCATCATGGGTTCAGGCGGCATGGTGGTCATGGACGAAGAAACCTGCATGGTGGACGTGGCCAAGTTCTTCATGGACTTCATTCAGCGCGAAAGTTGTGGAAAATGCATTCCCTGTCGCGAGGGTACGCGCCGGATGCTCGAGATACTGCACCGGATTACGCGCGGCTACCGCAATGAGACCGAGACGGCCACGCTCGAACGGTTCCAGGGCATCATGTACATGGAACGGCTTGCCAAAGTCATTAAGGACACCAGCCTGTGCGGCCTGGGCCAGACCGCCCCGAACCCGGTCTTAAGCACGTTGCGCTGGTTCCGCGACGAATACGAGACACACATTTACGAGCGGCGTTGCCCGGCAGGCGTATGCCAGGAATTGCGCTACTTTACCATTGACCAGGAAAAATGCATCGGCTGCACCTTGTGCGCGAAGCGATGCCCCACCGAAGCCATTATCGGCGAGTCCAAACAGGCCCACTACATTATTGTGGACAAATGCATCGGCTGCGGTTCCTGCGCGGCGGTGTGTCCCAAGGATGCGGTGCTGTTGCGCGAATTTGACGATGAATTTGAGGCGACCGCGTAACGCGCGGCCAGTGGCGTATTTGAAAATGAATTTGAAATAAGGAGTTACGACTCATGGTATCAATAAACATTGACAACAAGTCTTGTGAAGCGCCCGCGGGCAGTACCATTTATGAAGCCGCCCAGTTAATCGGCGTTACCATTCCCACGCTATGCCATCTTGAAGGGCTTTCGCCGTCGGGCGCGTGCCGTATCTGCGTGGTCGAGGTAGAAGGCATGCCCGGTCTTGTGCCGTCCTGTTCGTTTCCCATCAGCGATGGCATGAATATTCAGACCCACTCGGCGCGCGTGCTGCTGGCGCGCAAGACCATTGTAGAACTGCTGCTGGCCAATCACCCGGACGACTGTTTGTATTGCATCCGCAACAACAACTGCCAGCTTCAAGACCTGTCGGCGGACCTTGGCGTGCGTCGCCGCCGCTATTCCGGCGATCGCAGCCGCTATAAAGAAGACGTGTCCAGCCCGTCGGTCATTCGCGACCCGGAGAAATGCATCCTGTGCGGCAAATGTGTGCGCGTCTGCGAGGAAGTGCAGGACGTGTCCGCCATTGATTTTATCGGGCGCGGCAGTCATTCCCACATCGGCACGGCCTTCGACGAAGGACTGAACCTGTCGAGCTGCATCAATTGCGGTCAGTGTATTGTGGTGTGTCCCACGGGCGCGCTGCACGAGCACGACAGCATCAAGGAGGTGCTGGACGCGCTCAACGATCCCGAGATTACGGTGGTGGCCCAACACGCGCCAAGCGTGTCGGTTACCATCGGCGAGGAATTTGGATTGTCCGCCGGCGCCGACTGCGACGGCATGATGGTGGCGGCGTTGCGGCGACTTGGTTTCGACCGCGTATTCGACACCTCGTTCACGGCGGACCTGACTATCATGGAAGAGGGGTCGGAGCTGGTGCAACGGATTAAGACCGGCGGTAAACTGCCCATGCTCACGAGCTGTTCGCCTGGTTGGATAAAATTTGCCGAACAGAACTATCCCGATTTCCTGGAGAATATTTCCTCCTGTAAGAGCCCGCAACAGATGATGGGCGCCATTATCAAAAGTTTTTTTGCCGAGCGTGAAAACATAGCCCCAGAGAAGATATTCAGTGTGTCCATCATGCCGTGTACCGCCAAGAAATTCGAGGCGGGTCGCGGCGAGATGACCCAACACGGGTATCCCGATGTGGACGTGGTGCTTACGACGCGCGAGCTGGCGCGACTTATCCGAATGCGCGGGCTTGACATGCTCGCGCTCGCGCCGGAAGGCGCGGACACGCCTTTTGGCGAGCGTACCACGGCGGGCAAAATTTTCGGCGCGTCGGGCGGTGTGATGGAAGCGGCGCTGCGCAGCGCGTACTTCCTGATTACAGGCACGGAGCTCGAAGACCTGAACGTCACCGCAGTGCGCGGGCTTGATGGATGCAAGGAAGCGCACGTAAAAATTGGCGATCTCGAGGTGGGCGTTGCCGTCGCCAGCGGGCTCAAGAATGCCGCCGCGCTGCTTGACCAGATACGCGCGGGACGCGACGACTTACACTTTATCGAAATCATGACCTGTCCGGGCGGTTGTATCGCCGGCGGCGGTCAGCCGTTGGGAACAGACCGTAACGCCGTGGCCCAGCGTATGAAGGCCCTTTATGCGCTTGATGCGTCAGCGAAAACGCGCACATCGCACACGAATGAAGCGGTGCAGCGTCTTTACAAAGAGTTCCTGGGAAGTCCGCTCAGCGAAACGAGCCACCATCTGCTGCATACCCACTACGCGCAGCGCGAGGTGCTTCTGTAACTGACAACAAACGATACTTCTGACATAGGTACGCAAACTCCCGCGCAACTTGCGGGCTGGATGAAGCGAAGCGGAATCCGCCGCAGTTAGCGCAAGAATACAAAAAGCCGGTATGACAACGTAGACAGACCGTTGCCGGCAGTTTCGAGAATGAACAGGCAGCGCCGCTTGTGCCCGAAAAAACAGCGTATGAAAAGCATGAACAACAACATACCCGTTGTCAACACGATCAAGGAACGTTGTCGTGTTTGCTTCACCTGTGTGCGCGAATGTCCGGCCAAGGCCATCCGTATTCGCGACGGGCAGGCGGACGTGCTGGCCGAGCGTTGTATTGGCTGCGGCAACTGCGTACGCGTGTGCAGTCAGAACGCCAAGCAGGTCCGTGACTGCACCGCCAACGCGCGCATGTTATTGCAAGGGGAGGCGCGCGTGGCCGCTCTGGTGGCGCCCAGTTTCCCCGCCGAGTTCGCCGAATGCGAGTATCACGAGTTCATCGGTATGTTGCGCGCCCTCGGGTTCGATTACGTCCACGAGGTCGCCTTTGGCGCCGACCTGGTGGCGCGGCAATACAAGCGTCTGCTCGAAGAGAATCCGGGCAAACGCTATATCGCCACCACCTGTCCCGCCATATTTTCTTATGTGGAGCGCTATCACCCGGACCTTGTGCCGGCGTTGGCGCCGATTGTCTCGCCCATGATTGCCGCCGCGCGCGTGGCGCGGAAACTTTACGGCCCGGAAGTGCGCTGCGTGTTTATCGGCCCGTGCATCGCCAAAAAGAGCGAGATGCTCAGCGATATGATGCCCCGCGAGATCAGCGCCACCCTGGCCTTTTCCGAACTGCGGCAGTTGCTGTACCAGCACTCCATTTCACCTGAAAAGAGCGTGCCTTCCGACTTTGATCCGCCCCACAGCGGAAACGGGATGCTCTTTCCCATCAGCGGCGGCATGTTGCAGGCCGCGAACCTTCCCGAAGACCTTATGTCCGGCGAGATAGTGGCTGCCGATGGCCGCGAACCCTTTGTAGGCGCCATTCGCGAGTTTCAGTCGTCCGACGTTGATGTAACCCTGCTCGAGGTGCTGGCCTGCGAGGGCTGTATTTCAGGGCCGGGCATTACCAACGAGGCGCCGCTGTTCCGACGTCGCAGCCTGGTCAGCCGTTACGCGCGCACACGGGCCGCCGAAACGGATGTCGAGGCGTGGCGCGCAAATATTGACCGGTTTGCTGATATTGATTTGACGCGCGGCTTTCAGGCGCATGATCAACGCTTTGATATCCCGTCCGATGAAGAGATCGAGAAGGTCTTGCGGACAATGAAAAAGACTGATCCGGAAGACTTTCTCAATTGCGGCGCCTGCGGCTACGACACCTGTCGCGAGCACGCCATCGCTATCTGCAAGGGCCTGGCCGAATCGGAGATGTGTCTGCCCTATACCATCGAAGAGTTAAAGACGGCCGTGGGCGATCTCGCCTTATCCCATCAACAACTCACAAAAACGCAACAGGCGCTGATGCATTCGGAACGTCTGGCCAGCATGGGGCAGCTTGCGGCGGGCATTGCCCACGAACTGAACAATCCCTTGGGCGTAGTGCTTATGTACACCCATCTGTTGCGCCGTGAAATTGGCGAAAGCGAGCGGATGGGCAAAGACCTGCACACCATCGCCGAGCAAGCGGACCGGTGCAAAAAGATTGTCGCCGGGCTGTTGCATTTCGCGCGTCAGAACAAGGTGTTGCGGCAGCCCGTTAATATCCCCGAATTGCTCCAGTCCTGTATGAAAGGGTTCCCGGCGCCGGAAAACATTTCCGTAAAACTGGAGAACAACATGACCACTCCTGTCGCCGACGTGGACGGCGACCAGGTGACTCAGGTGGTGGGCAATCTGTTGACCAACGCTTATGACGTGATGCCCGACGGCGGCGCGGTGATTGTGCGCCTTACGGACGGGGACGACCGCGTCAACATCGAGATCGAAGACACCGGCCCGGGCATTCCGGAGGACATCGGCAAGAATATCTTCGAGCCATTCTTCACGACCAAGAGCATTGGCAAAGGCACCGGACTGGGCCTTTCCATTACCTACGGCATTGTAAAAATGCATAGCGGCGACATTCGCTTCACCAGTAACTGCGATCCCGATCAGGGACCTGTGGGGACAACCTTCAGTGTGATGTTGCCCAGACATGAACATGGATGATACCCTGTAGCCGCGCCGCCGGAAGCCCCGGGGCGCACAACCGAAGCCAGGATGGAACAAAAGATGGAACAAACAGAACGCAAACGCAGCATTCTGCTGGTAGATGACGACAAGGACTTTCTCTTTCAGCTGAAAGCGCAGTTCGAGGCGGCGGGCTATGAGGTGCTTGACGCGCACGACGGCAAGCAGGCCGTCGCGCTGCTCGCCGCCAATCGGCCCGATGTGGCCGTGGTGGACCTCATGATGGAGAGGGCGGACATGGGTTTTACGCTCTGCTACAAAATCAAGAAGAAGGACCCGACCATCCCCGTTATCATGGTTACGTCGGTGACCCGTGAAACAGGCATTGATTTTGACGCAACCACCAAGGAGGAGCGCTCCTGGATCAAGGCTGACGCGCTTCTTGACAAGCCTGTCCGTTTCGAGCAGTTGCAACAGACTATCGCGCGTCTATTAAAGGATTAGGCATGCATCGGTTGCGCACATTGGTCGTGGATGATGAGCCGCATATTCGCGCCGCTATCGAGCGAACCCTCGAAGGGCTGCGCTTCGCCATTCCGGATGTTGGCGAATCCGTAGCCTTTGACTTCGAGGAGGCGGGCTCCGCGGAAGCGGCCCTCGATATTATCGAGCAATCGCCGCCGGAAATTTTGCTGCTCGATTTAAAGCTGCCCGGCATGAGCGGCCTGGACCTGCTTGAGCGGGTCGGACAGAAAATTCCTGATACGCTCATCATCATGATTACCGCTTATGCGTCCATTGAAACGGCTGTGCGCGCCACCAAAAGCGGCGCCTACGATTTTCTCGCGAAACCCTTCACGCCCGAGGAACTCGAGCATGTGCTGCAGAAGGCGTCCCGCCACATTGTGATCGCCAAACAGGCGCGCGCCCTGGCCGCCGAACAGCGGCAGGTGCGGTTCCAGTTCCTGTCCGTGCTCGCTCACGAATTGAAAGCGCCGCTGAACGCCATCGAGGGCTATCTTGACACCGTCATAGACCGTACCGCCGGCGACAATCCCGCCATTTACGAAGAGATGATGCGCCGTTGCCGCACCCGTGCGCAGTACATGCGTAAACTCATCATAGACCTGCTCGATTTGACGCGCATCGAGTCCGGCAAAAAGAAGCGCGACATTGGCGAGGTCAACATTGCCGCCATCGCCGACCTCGCCAGAAACACCATGCAACCCGAGGCCGACGCGCGCAACATTGCCATTCACGTGAAATGCGATCCTGCCCTTACGCTGCGCGGCGACGCCAGCGAAGTTGAGATGGTATTTAACAATCTTGTCTCGAACGCGGTAAAATACAACAAGGACGGCGGCAGCGTTGATGTTTGTTGCGAACGCGACGGCGACTACGTCGTGATTGCCGTCAGCGACACCGGTATCGGCATGACCGACGAGGAAATGGCGCAACTGTTCGAATCTTTTTCGCGCGTGAAGAACGACAAGACCTTTGGGATTCTCGGCAGTGGACTGGGCCTGGCGATTGTAAAAAAAGTTGCCGCCATCTACAACGGCGATGTTGCGGCGACAAGCGCGCCGGACGAAGGAAGCGCGTTCACCGTGCGCCTGCGCGATGCTGAAGTGGACATGGACGCGGCAAACATGTAACATAAGGGCAGGAAAAAAGCGCCGAGTCAACGCCGCGAACTACGGAGAAACGCATTATGCCGAGCAAAACCATATTGGTGATAGACGACGATCCGGATATCCTGTTCTTCTGTAAAAGCCTGCTCGAGGCCGAGGGTTATACCGTAAAAACGGCTATCAGCGGCGCGGCGGGACTCGAGGCGGCCCAGGCCGAAAAACCGGACCTCATCATTCTCGACATTATGATGGAGAAGATCAACACGGGGTACAAGGTTGCCGAGGAACTGGGACGCGAAGTGCCCATTATCATGTTTTCCTCCATGCTCAATCCCTCCGACACCGCGTTTGACCCCGAAACAGTCCCCTACCGCGACGTGGTCAGCAAGCCCATCGCAGGCGCCACTCTCCTCGAAAAGGTGCGCGCCCTCATCGGTTAGCGGCGACAGCAGTGCATGCGCGGCATCCCGGCCGCGTCAGTCTTCCGGCGAGTCTTCGCCAAAAAACGCGCGGCGGAAAGCGTCTTCGTAGACGTTGTCAATCTGAAGACCGTCCACTCCATACGCCAACATACGCGCCACGTCGCGATCGCCGTTTTCCTGATAATGCCCAATCTCCAGGTAATGGAAGATATTGATGCTCACAATGACCTTCAGGCCCAGCTCCTGAAAGCCGCGCACGGACGCGGCGTCGAAATCCGCTGCATGACCAAAGATGAAATAGTGGTCGCCGGGGTTGTCTTTGATGCGATCGCTTGCAAGCGCTTCCTCGAGCGTGGGCCGCCACGAGCCGCGCGCGGGCCTGGAAAAAAGCGGCCGGAGCGCGCTGCGTCCAATGAAAAAGGCGTCATCCATCAGGCCGTGCTTCACCAGCGACGTCTCAACGCTCCGTACAAAGGCCTCTTCCGTTTCGGGCGGCCCCCCTTTAAGGTCGGGCATGACGCCGATGCGTCCCTCGCTGCGCGCGCAGAAGGTGGCGAAGTCCGGAACCAGGTCCATTGGCACGAGGGCGCGCAACTCGGCCAGCGTCAATTCGCTGATGAGTTTCGAGATACCCGCGACACGGCGCAGGCTGTCGTCGTGACTGCACACGGCATGGCCGTCCCGGGTGCCGCGGATGTCCACTTCCATGTGTGTATAGCCGCGACGGATGGATTCCTCCAACGCCGGTAGACTGTTCTCGGGGATCGTGTCCGTAACAACGCCCCGATGCGCAATCAGGATAAAGTCGCCCACATCCATCGGAGGCGGGTCACCAGTGCCGTATGCGCCAACAGCGCACAGCAGGAACAAAACGAGCGGCAATGAACGTCGCCGCAGCGTAGCCGGACGCTTATCAGCGCGTCGGCAATCTTTGAGTGTGTGATTGTAAAAAGTCATAATGGAAGGATAATAACAAGAGCGCTTCCCGCAATGCCACATTGCATGGATGCGCATTGCGCGGATGCGTCGCGCTGTTGTCCAC
>SLFT01000435.1 GCA_007124105.1 Candidatus Hydrogenedentota bacterium
ATACGGTAGTTACTCAGCGTCCAACTCTTTAATGAAGATGTTTCTGAACTGTACCAGCGACGGAGAACTACGCCATTCGCCGTCCACCTGGCTGCCATGATGTTGCAGCGCAATAGGACCACGCTCGGGCAAGTCTGGCAACAAGGCATCCTCGATGACTACATAATCGTTGAGTACAACAGTCAGCCGGTCACCGCGCACGGTAATGATGAATGTGTTCCATTCGCCAATATCATTATCGGCCATTACTTTCGGCGTAACGCCGGCGCGTACTTCGGGCGGCATCGAAGAATCGGTGCGGTAACCCCATACCTCACCCGAGCCTACCGGCCAGGTCCAGATATTCACCTGCGCCTTGGGCGTACCGCGCACATAAATACCCGAGTCGGAATCGGGTAATGGGAAGCGGATAACTTCTCCATCTGCATCCAGTTTATAATCGCCGTCCGGCTTGATAATGGGCACACCGGGATTGATGAAAGGCGTTTCCTTGATGCGCCAATCCACGTGGAGTTCAAAATCGCCGTATTCCGCTTCCGTCCACAAGTTCTTGTCGCCAGGAGCCTGGCTGAGCGCGTCGTAGTCTATCACGCCATCCACAACGCGCCAGTGGCCGCCGTCCCCTTCCGGCACTCGCCAGTTGGTAAAATCCTCGCCGTTAAAAAGCGCCGTGAACCCTTCGGGCGGCACATTCATCTGTTCGGCGCCGATTGAAACCGATACGACCATGAGTCCCGTGACGATGAGAAACAATGGGGCGCGCAACATATTCATTTCTTATTCCTCCTGTTTATGGCTTCTGCCAACATAATACAAGCGATCTACACAACATGATTGTTAATAGTAGCACATTGCGACAGGAAATAAACAATGGCTGTTCAACGGAAATCCAAGCCCCGCAACGATAAAAAGCCCCTATTCAGTCAACATAGACGGCGCTTCCTGTTAACCATCGCAACATTGTCCGCGCTTTGGTGAGGATATAGTTCAAGAGGCGTTGCGCCCAGATGAATTCAGCGCCGAGGATTGCCAGACCAAGGGGAATAACGACCGTGGCCGGCCCGGGCAGCACAATCATGGCAGCGCCAACCAGCAACAACGTGACGCCGACAACCAGCACAACCGCTTTGCGCAACCCTTTCATAACTGATCCTTCCTTGCCTTCCCAAGCGCCCTTATTATCATTGCGTACTCCTTATGTGTCCCAAAAAATACCTGCATACACGAGTATATAACGTTTGGGCGTTCAATTGAGAGAACCGAGACGTCACGCTGCTGGTCCAGTGTTTGTTAACAAGCGGCCTCATCCATGCCTGTACAAGCGGAATAACTATTGTATCTATTATGTTCAAAACAAGTCGGGTTGAATGTAACGAACACCAATAAGCGGGAGAGTTTTTCGATGAGAATGATGAAAATCGGTTTTCTGACAAGCCTCGTTGCACTGTCAATCGCCAACGGCGCATGGGCGCATCGCTATATTCCCAACCGAAGCATACACGCTGACTTTGACAACGCTATTCCCATAGGCGACATAGAGATATCACAAGTTATCTATCATACCGTCACAGAGAAAACGCCATCGGTGTGGCTGAGTTTCGAGGCGGAAGCAGCGGCAGTCGCGAAAATCCAGTTGGGCGTCCCCTACATTGACGAACTGGAAGCATATCGGCCCGCTTTTGCCCTGCTCGGCGCAGACATGCCTGTGTTGGACGGGCTTCCCTTTGAAATTCCAGCGGGATACGGGGGCGTATTGTATACCACTGATGACGTGGCGACGCCCGATATCTTCGACGAAGAATTTACTGGTACAAAGTCCTGGATATTCGAGATGCAGCATATTGAGTTGCCTGCGGACGGTTTATACTACATTGTCGGTTTTGTGCCGTCGGGCGAGGCGGGCAAGTTCTGGCTGGCCCCGGGGACAGCAGAAAGATTCGGGTTCCTTGACATCGTAACGCTTCCTTACGTCATATACAACGTGCGCACCTTCCACCAGGACTTCCCCTTCGGCGGCATTCTCGCATGGGGCATGGTGATAGTGCTTTCCCTGCTCGGGTTTGGGGCGGCTCTCCTGTGACAATAGGATTGTCTGGCGGCTGTCGGACAGTGCCGGACGCGGTCGGACAGCATCGGACGTGTACGACAGTGCCGTGTAAACATTTTTGTAACTGTCTAGCATGAGGCCTTCTTAAATCAAATTTTTCGATTCTGGTGGATGAAGCGAAGCGGAACCCACCAGTCCACTTTTGGGGTCTGTTGGTAGACAGTTACACATTTTTTTGTTTACAGAGAGAATATGGCCCACGAACAATTATCTCTGCTTTGTTGGCCTCGACGCATATAAGCGGGTGGCAGCAGGCGGCGCCAGACCGGTACAATGTATCAACTGAAACAGCGGATATTTTTCTGAATACGAGGGCGTAATCAGCAGGTAGCCGCAACATCTTATCCCTTCCATTGGATTAAGTATAAACCGTCCGGGTTTGCAGGAGCTATACAGGAACGTCATGGATACTACATCATCAACCAAACTTGTTTTCGTGATAGGCGCGCCGCGTTCGGGAACCACCATGCTCGAGCGCATGCTTTCGGCCCATTCCCACATTCAGGGCGGCCCCGAACCGCATTTGCTAACGCCTCTCGCGCATCTGGGCGTGTGGGACAATGTGGACAAGGCGCCCTATGATCATGTATTGGCGGCGCAGGCGCAACGGGGATTCGTGGCGCAGCTGCCCCGGGGCGAAGAGGATTATTGGGATGCCTGTCGCGCCTATTGCGATGTATTGTACAACCGTTACACACAGGCGAAGGGCAGCAAACCCTATTGCCTTGACAAGACCCCGGCGTACGCGCTTGTATTGCCTTTTATCACCAGAATCTATCCAGACGCCTCCTTTATTGTGTTGACCCGCCATCCCCTTGCCATATTTTCATCGTACGCAAACTCCTTCTTCAACGGCGACTATCAGGTGGCGCACGACTACAATCCTATTATTGAGCGGTATGTGCCCGCCCTGGCGTCATTCTTGAACAGGGGGCTTTCCAATACGTTTCATCTCCGTTACGAAGAACTGGTCCGTGAGCCGGAACTGTGGTTCGAACGCATCTGCGCGCATATTGGCGTGCCCTATGAAGCGGATGCGGTTAATTATGGAAACAAGCGAGAAGAGCAGCAGGCAAAAGGGCTGGGCGACCCCATCGGCGTAGCGCAGCATACCCGCCCCACTACCGCGTCCGTGAAGAAATGGGTAGCGGAATTGGCCACGGACAATGCCAAACTAGTACTCGCCCAAAAAATGATAGCCGCCGTAAATCCCGACGACCTCGCTGTTATCGGCTATCCCGTTGACGCCTTGTGGCAACCTCTCGAAGAAGCCGATGGGGGTGTTGAAAGACCGAAGCCGCCCAAACTTACACGGTATCGTCTGGAGCGTGGCCTCATTATACGGCTGCGGGCTTTTGCGCAACACAGCCAATGGTTTCACCGCGCCCTCAGCCGGTTGCGTCTTATGTGTAATGTCTTGCTGCGCGAGTAACAAATAAGCGGACGGCGTTATGCTCCATTATGGAGCATAACGTGCCGTAATACCATGCTTTTTACCACTTAAAGGTAAATGGGTACAGTTGAATGTGCTGCAGCATTTAGATGGGCTCAGTGGTGATGGTGCAGTGTGAGGCATAATTCATTTACTCTTTATAATACTATCTGGGGAAGACAGATATGCACCATACAGACGAAGAACTGGTTTACCAGTGCCTGGAAGGCGATCATGACGCCTTTGCCGTGCTGGTACGACGGTATCAGGCGTCGGTTTACGCCACGGCGTTTTATTACGCCGGGCGTTATGGCGGCGCTGAGGACGTCACGCAGGAAGCGTTCTGGGAAGCGTACCGCAGTATGCGGAAGCTCAAAGAACCAGAACGCTTTGGTGCGTGGCTCAAGGGTATTACGACGCGCGTGTCGGCTAACTGGTTGCGCCGCAACGTTTCCAAGCAACGCAACATTACACCCCTGCCTCACCGGCGCACCTTAAGCATTGACGAAGCGCGTCAGAGCAGCAGTGCTGATGACGATTATGAGCGCGTACATCGGGCCATTGATGCCTTGCCGGAGCATTACCGGCTTCCGGTGGTATTGCGATACATGCAAGAGTTAAGTTACGACGAAATAAGCCGATTCACCGGCGATTCTCGCGATGAAATACGGGGCATCTTGAGTCGCGCAAACGCGTTATTGCGCGACATACTGGCGACCCGGCAGGAAACTCAAGAGCAAGACAAACAAGGTGGACTTCCGTGGCATCATGCATCCAAATAGAAGGGCTGCTCCAGTCTTACATAGACGAGGAAGCAAGCGTTTCCGAGCGCCTGCTTATTGAGGAACACCTGAAATCATGCGGCGCATGCAGCGAACGGCTTGCGTTGAACCGCGCAACGGCCGCAACCCTGTTTGAAGTGTGGAGAGAGGACCAGCTCCGCGAAGATTTGACGAGACGCGTGATGGCGCACCTGCCAGAGATGCCGCCCCCTACGTCGGTTAGCGCGGCGCTGCGGCGACAGGTTGTTGTTGAAGGTCAACGCACCCGCCGCTGGCTGGGCGCCGCGGCGCGGCTGATGCCCGTTTTCACTCCTGTTATACTGATTATTCTGGCGGGGTTGCTCTGGGTTGCCTGGCCCTCCTACTACAATATGGGCGGCGATGAGGTCATTGGCATGGTGACCTATTGCGACGCAAACCCAGACGCCACACACTACTCGCAGGGACAAGCGCGTCGGCTGCATGTACGCAACCCCATCATGCCCGACGACCATTTTGAAACCGGTGAAGAAGAACGGTTGATGCTAAGCCTTGCCGGGCCCTCGCATATCACCCTTCTTGGACAGGCCGCCGTCCAGGTGCGCGCGCCACGTGCAATTGTGGTGACCCGCGGCGATGTCTTCTTTGATGTGTTTCGCGATAATAGACGCTTTCAAGTACACACGCCTGACGGCACTATCACGGCGTTGGGCACGTCGTTCCAGGTCAGCGCCAGCAAAGCAGGAACCGTGGTCACTGTGGTGAAGGGCGAGGTGCTGGTGGATAATGAGACGTCGTTTGTCCGTCTGCATGAAAATGCGCAGACGGCGTTCACCGCTACTGAGCGCCCCACAGTACGACAGGGAATTGATACGTCGCCGTATCTGCGCACGGCGCGCGCCGTACGCCCCGACCCGGATGCTGAACGCCGTTTTCTGACTCAATTCATACGCAACGCGACACACACGCCAGCGCCGACAGAGCAGGTTTTCGTGGTCAATACAGAACGGCGCCATGTGAACGCGCTGTTGCTCAAGTGGATGCCTGATCCCTACACAAGCGGACATGCCGGTTACACGGTCTATGTCTCTGACAGCGCTATGGCGCCAGTGTTCAAGACAACAATTTCGCCCGAGATATTTCAGGATAAACAGAACAACATGGTACGACTCGAAATGCCGAATGACATGCGCCGTCATGATACTCATGTGCTGCACATCACGGTAATGTCGGACCAAAGTTCCGGACCGGTGGAAACCACTTTCACGGAAGTTGCCGCCATTGGGGAGGCGTCATGATGATCTCCCAATGGGGCAATAGCCGTCTTTCCTACCCCTGTTCTACAGGAGGCGGGCCATCAGAGTACGCACGAAGCGTTCTGCCTCACGTCACTCCTTCCCCAAGAGTACCTGCAACCGACGGCTCTGATGACCCGCCCCATTCTTCTGTATTCCTATCAAGAGGTTTTATCAAGAGGGAAGCGGACCCAAGCCGAATAAGGCAAAACGTTCTGCCTCACGTCACTCCTTCCCCAAGAGTACCTGCAAGCCTACGGCTGCGGGTCCGCCCCCTCTAAGATAAAAACAGCACAGGGGTACGCGTCTTGTTTGCGACGTTGGACTAAACAGGCCCCCCCTATGGACGGTATTGACCGTATTGACAAGATGGACGGGTGCCGCATCTACAGTGGCGCGCATCTCTTGATCTCCGCGGCGCAGCCGTTTAGTCCAACTACAATATTGCGCGGCCTTTGCGGCACGGTCGAGTTCTACCGACCTCTATGCAGAATCAGGAAAGTCACGCGAAAACCCGGAACTTCGCCCAATGGACAGGACGCTTGCGGCACAACCCGCACAATCTAATCGTTGTTTATCTGTGGTTATTTGTGACCATGGGCGGACACAGAGTTACATGAATACGATTTGTTATACTGGTGTTGCGCCTGGAGAACCACTTTATATGAACGTGATACGTCAAAATTTGTAAATGATTTCCAACCAACCAAAGATAAGCGTCTGTTATCCATCTCATGGCGGCAGCCGTTTATTTTGTAAGGCTTATGAAGTCTAACGCCTGGGTGTAGGGGTATGCCTACGTAACCGACGTTTATTCTTCGTATGAATATGTTGCGGGAAGCGCCCGTGTCGGGCAGAAATGCTGCGCCAAGGTGTCCTCACAAGATATCAATGGCTGCGCATAGGTTTCTTCAAAGAAAAGGATACTGATATGAAAAAGGTAGTTTTTTCAACGGCTTTTCGCGGGACGATTGCTCTGGCGTTTGTAATAACAGTTTTCGGTTGCACCCAACAAGCCCCGCCGCCGGAAGAAGAAGTGAAACAGGAAATCGTTGACGCGCCGGCGCCCGTTGACGAGCCGCCGGCAGCGGCGAGTGCGGAAGAGGAAGAAAAGGATGCCGTCGCGGACACGCCCGTGCCGGAAGAAGAAGAGCCGCTTGCGGTTGCCGAACCGTCAGGCGAGGAAGTCGTCATCATGCTTCCCGGCGACGTACCGCTTGTCCTGACACATGTTCCCGCGGGCGTTTACAGGCGCGGTCGGACGCCCAACGAACAAGATAGTATGGAACGGGAAGAGCCACGGCATCAGGTGACCCTGACTCAGGATTTCTACATGGGCAAGTACCCGGTCACACAGGCGCAATGGGAGGCGGTCATGGATTCCTGGCCGGCGGCGCCGCCGTCCGAAGAGTATGGCGCGAGCGACGACCATCCCGCGTATTTCGTGTCCTGGGAAGACGCGCAGGCCTTTATCGCCGCATTGAACGCGCATATTTCAGAAACAGACCAGGGACCCGCCACAGTACGTCTCCCAACGGAGGCGGAGTGGGAATACGCATGTCGGGCTGGCACGATTACACGCTTTTATTGGGGCGACGACCCCGATTACAGGGAGATTGACGAGCATGCCTGGTATCTGGGCAACGAAGACACCGCTATGCCGGTGGGCCTGAAGACGCCGAACGCTTGGGGTTTACACGACATGAGCGGCAATACTTTTGAGTGGTGTCAGGACTGGTACGATACATATCCAAGCGGACCGGTTACTGACCCGACGGGGCCGGATGCGGGTTCGTTTCGTGTGGGACGCGGCGGCGCATGGCACCGTGGCGCGCTGTTTTGTCGCTCCGCGTTCCGCGGCAGTTTCGCGCCCGATGTGCGCCAGAATTATCTCGGCTTTCGTGTAGCCAGATAAGCGGCCTGTTCTCCTTACCCGGGATAGCGCCGGCTGCTGCGCGTCTGGCAATGCGAAGGAGACATCGTTGCGTCGGGAACCCTTTCTGTTGAAGTGTATTACTCCGGCGGCATCAGGGGAACAGAAAAGGGTCGGCGACGCCTGTGCGCGAATTGTACTGCCCCAGAACTTGACCACGGCGGTTGTGTGAAGGGGACACGCTATGAAGCAAATAACAGATATAGTTAAACAGTACTGGGGCTTTGATGCTTTCATGCCGTTGCAGCGGGAAGCGACGCAATGCGTGATGGAAGAGCGCGACTCGCTTGTAGTGCTTCCCACGGGCGGCGGAAAATCGCTGTGTTTTCAGGCACCGGCCCTGGCTATGTCGGGTATGGCCGTGGTAGTCTCGCCACTGCTCTCGCTAATGAAGGATCAGGTCGACGCGCTACGCGCTAACGGCGTTCCCGCCGCTAGGATAGACAGCACCATGACCGCAGCTGAAAGGCGTTCCACCCATGAAGCCATCCAGGCGCGTCGCATGAAGCTGTTGTATGTGTCGCCCGAGCGAATGGCACAACCCAACTTCATCGCCTATCTACAGGTCATCGGCGTCGCCTATTTCGTGGTGGACGAAGCGCATTGCATCAGTCACTGGGGCCATGACTTCAGGCCCGAGTACCGTGAAATGCGCGCGCTCCACGACAACTTTCCCGACACAGCCATCCACGCTTATACCGCCACCGCCACAAACCAGGTGCGCCGCGACATCATTTCCCAGTTGCATCTGCGCGATCCCGCCCAGCTTGTCGGCAATTTTGATCGGCCCAACCTGAACTACCGCGTACAAAAACGGGCAAAGGGCGTGACGCAAATCATGGAGACAGTAGACGCCCATAAAGGAGAGCCGGGAATCATCTATTGTCTGCGCCGCACCGACGTGGATACGTTGTCCGATCAGCTGACAGCCGCCGGGTATAAAGCGCTTCCATACCATGCGGGCATGAACGACATTGAGCGCAAGCGCAACCAGGACGCCTTCTCTAATGACGAGGTGGACATCATTGTGGCCACCATTGCCTTCGGCATGGGCATTGACAAGTCCAATGTGCGCTTTGTGCTGCATACTGCCATGCCCAAATCCATTGAACATTATCAGCAGGAGACAGGCCGCGCGGGCCGCGACGGATTGCCCGCCGATTGTTGCCTACTCTATTCGTATCAGGATTTCATGGTTTGGAAAAATATCACCGGCAAAATGGAGGACGACAAGGCCAGAAGGACATCGCAACAAAAACTGCGGGAAATGCTTGGCTATTCACAGGGTTTTGCGTGTCGGCATAAGGCCCTTTCCGAGTATTTCGGCCAGCCATACGCCAACAGCCGGTGCGACGCCTGCGATGTGTGTCTCGAGCAATTTGAAAAGATGGAAAACAGCGGCGAGATTGCCGGGCATATTTTTCGCGCGGTCAACGCTCTCGGCGATATCGCGGGACCGCGTTATACGACCCTGGTGTTAACGGGTTCAGAAGACGAACGCATTAAAGCACGTCGGCACAACAAATGCGCCTCCTACAGCGCGTTGTCGGCGTATGACGAAAAAACTGTTCGCGACTGGATAGAACAGATGACGCAACAGGGGTATCTGGAAAAGCAAGGCGAATACTCTATTCTATATGTCACGTCAACAGGACATGACGCGTTCACCAGTGGCGAGGGAGGACCGCAGCTGATGCGTCCCGCTCCCAAAACGACCGGGAAGAAAGCAACCAGGGCCGCAGCGGCGCCCGTTACGTCAGACCAATACGACGCCGGGCTCTTTGACGCGCTCAAGAAGACGCGTCTTGAAACGGCGCGCAAAAACAACGTACCGCCCTTTGTCGTGTTCAGCGACGCGACGTTGCGCGACATGGCGCGGCGGATGCCGGACAGTTATGACACGTTTCTGTCGGTGCAGGGAGTGGGTGAAAAGAAGCGCGAAGCCTTCGCTGACAGGTTCCTTGAAATCATTCGCGTTTATCGCAACGACCACCCTGACACCACGCCTGTTAAAAGCAACCCGTCTGATTCGACGCGCAAGCCTAACCCATCCAGCGAAAAAGCCGGCGCCCTCTTTGAACAGGGACGCTCTATTGCCGAGGTCGCCGAAATCATGAAACGCAGCCCCAGCACGGTCGAGGGATATATTGTGGAGTATTTTTACCGACAAAAACGAACGAATCCCGAGCCGTGGATTACGCCCGACACAATGGACGCCGTCCGCCGGGCGTTCACTGAGGTGGATGGGGAACGCCTGAAGCCGGTATTTGAAAAACTCAACGGCGAAATCCCATATTGGCAGATTCGTTTGTGCAAGGTCTGTCTGGAAAACCAGAGTGAAGAAGACACGGCGGGCGGTTGAGTTCTGGGGCCAGTATACTCAATTGCGCCTCGCAGCATCCGTGTTACAGATCGGACGTATTCCTCATGATAGAATTGAGTATACTGTCCCCAGAACTCCGATCATGCCGCAACAACCGTTCCAGCCTCTCCGCCGCCGACCCGTGGTCCGGGTTGATTCGCAGTGTTTCTATATAAGCGTCCAGCGCCTCTTCTTTCATGCCGCTGTCTTCATAAGCAAGCCCCAGATGATAGTGGGGCGTAGCGGCTTCGGGATACTGTTCGGTAATTTCGCGCCAGGATGCGATGCGCCCCTGCTCATCTTCCCGCTCCTCGTATATGTGGTCCAGTAAGGCGGCCGTGTGAGGCGATTCCGGTCGCGCGCGCAACACTTCAAGAAAGCATTCCGACGCCTCATCCGCCCGCCCCAGTTTCAGAAGCAGTTCCCCCAGTCGCACACGATGCCAAAACTCTTCCGGCGCCAACGCGCACGCCTCGCGATACAACGTCTCGGCCAATTCGTGCTGCGCTTCCTCCGCCTTGTGCGCGGCGACAGCAGCAAGTCCAGCGGCTGCATCCCGCGCCAGATCGGGCTTTATTTCCAGGGCGGCATCCATCATGGCCCGACCTTCGCCATAGTCTTCGATCAACGCCGTCATAATACCGCTACGCAGTTTCAGTACAGCGTTATCAGGCTCGTTCCGCAATGCTTCGTCGTAAACATCACGCGCTTCGTCGTATTGCCCCGCCGCCTCCAGGGCCATCCCGAAGTGCAACCGCGGAATAACGGATTCTGGCAGTGCCTGGCGCAGTTCACGCCATTCAGAAAGCCGGCCGTCCACGTCCTGCTGTTCTTCATACAGAGCGTCTATTCGTCCGGCTGCATGGCTCGATTCCGAATCACGCTGTAGTACATTGCGGTACAAGCGCATGGCCGCTTCGCACTCACCTTGTACAACGAGTGTATCGGCCAACCGCTGCTGATATAGAACTTCTTCCGGCGCCATCTCGCTCAGCTCACGCCACAATACAGCGGCCCGGGCGATATCGTCTGCTGTCATAAAGTGGTCCGCCAAGGCGGCCAGGCCACTCATGAACAGAGACTCGATTTCTGGTTCAGCAACCACGGCCTTTTCCATCAAGGCGCGTCCGGCTTCGTAATTTTCCAGACGCGCCACCAGCGCACCTAGTCGCAACATGACCGCGGGCGTTTCAGGATATGATTCATGAAGCGCCTGGTATTGTCGCAATGCCCGAGCATAGTCGCCTGTCTTCTCGAGAGCCCTTCCCAAATGCAACGCCGGCACGAACGCGTCCGGGTGGCTTTGATGCAGCGCTTGCCAAGTTTGGACATACCCTTCGTGATCGTTGCGCAACTCAAAGATAACATCCAGTTTATGGGCAGGATAAGGGGATTCAGGCTCACGTTCAAGTATATCCATGAAT
>SLFT01000420.1 GCA_007124105.1 Candidatus Hydrogenedentota bacterium
CAGCGGCGAATGATCCTCCAGTAACTGATGAAGCATGGCCCACTCCACATCAATTTGCTTGCGCAGCTTAGAGGACACGCCGTAGTTCCCCCTCCTCTTTCAGGTAACGCGTGAAAGGATTGTCGTCATCCAGATCAATCATGTCCAGGTCCCTGCCCAGGGCGTCGCGCGCCTTGCCCATGGCCACAAAAAAAGATTCCATCGGAAGCCCGGACACCGCAAAGTCCACATCGGAATCCGGCCCCGTGGTATCAGAGGCAGCAGAACCAAATATGTAAACCGCCCCCGCGCCGCTTGCTCGTAAAGCGGCTGCGGCGCGTTCTATGGACTGTTGCAGTATTTTATCCATGTCAACCAAGCCTCTTTTATGACGCAACCTGGGCAAACGCCTGATGATTGCCTTGATACAAGGCGCCGTCTCATGGTCTGCCCGAACAATAAAAGTGTATCATGGATTGCCCGTAGTATCAACAAGATACCGGCGCGAGAACAACGACATTGTTGTTATAAAGGCATTTCGTCTGGTTCTATTGCTCTTTTTGGTTTTCGGGTGATAGGTAGCGGCAACCGTATTCATGTATGATGTGTAAGTAATCATGCTGCCCAGCGGAGGCTGTGCCCGTATGAGGCAAACCATGACAATATCGCAAACAAAGGAAATCTCCTTATGCAAAATACCATCTTCTTCTTGTGCTGCGTTGTCCTCATGTCCCCTGGTACGGAAACGTCCCATGCCGGTCCGCCAGACCCGTTGCCGGAACGTATCGGCGCGACGCGCATACATGGCCAGGACGCCTTCGACAGCGACAGCATCCGCCATGACGGCCCGGAACAGTGGCGCTGGCTCAGCATGCCGTACAGTCGGCTGGTATTGAATCCATCGCTGATTACCGAGCGTTCCACCCCCTTGTGCGACCTGTTGGCGCTGCACGTGGGCTATTACCACGGCGCGCACCCCGAACGGATGCAGGCCCTCGCGTCCATGCGCGTGCTTGACGCGCAAGCGTCCGAAACGACCACGCAGCGCTGGCGGCACACCCTCGACCTCGACGGCGCGTGGACAGCGCCCGACGGCGACTGGGCTTTCCAGGGCGTAACGCCGAGCGTTGCGCACGGACGCGCCATGATAACCGTCGCCGAGGGCGGCGACCCCTGGGGCCACGCCGCGTATACCGTCGCGCCCCCGTTCCACGCGCGCTCAGGATTCATCCGCGTCCATGTCCCCGAAGCAACCGGCGCATGGGCGCTCAAGATCGGCCATGACGACCTGCCGGTGGACGCGTATATACAACATGACACACAACGAACGGGCACATACACCTATGACCTGAGCCAGGTGGACGGCTGGCGCGGCAGGGACGCCTTCGACCTCAAGTTCTTTGCCGTGGGCAACGGCAGCCGCGCCGCGCTGGCGTCCCTCGAGCTCGAACTGCGCGACGACGACCCCGACCTGGGCCGCGCCGCATCGGTAAGCACATGCTGGCATCCCTGGCAACTGACCTTCGAGGCCGCCTATAACGCGCCCGCAGTGACCATTGAAGGAAGCGATTTCTTCTATGATGAAAACACCGTGGTGCGCATGTTCGACATCGCCTCCCATGCCGCGGACGCCGTCGCCCTGCGCATCGAGGGCCGCCCCTACGCCGACGCGGCCCGCATCGTACACGCCGAAAACGTCCTATCCCTTGAACAGCACGCCCGCGCTTACGCCTTGGCCATTGCGCAAAAAACAAACAACGTATATCGAAAACCCGACGCCTTCACCCTCGAACAGGACGATTTCCAATGGCGTCTCACGGTTCCGGTTCAACCGGGAAACACCCGGCTTGCGCTGACCGTCGCGTTTGCGTCCGGCGAGGACGCCGCCGCCCTGGCGCGCGACAGGGCCGCCGCCGAACGCGACATTGAAGCGCGACGCGCCGAGCGCAAGCGGACATGGGACGCGCTGCTGGCGAACGTGCCCGCCCCCACCCGTTTCGGCGTCAGCGGCATAGACGCAAAAGGCGTGACCCCCGACGAACATCGCCGCGCCTATTACGCCGCCTGGACTTTCCTTATCCAGAACACGCTGCCGCCCATGCCCGAAAACGACTACCCCTATCCGCAAACGCCCACGGGCAAACCCTCGCTCTGGGCCGAAGGCGCGAGCCGGGCCCGCGCCTCCGCCGCATGGGAAAGTTTCTTCGCCCAGCAACTGCTGGTGTTTGTTGACCCGGACGCCGCCTGGGACGCCTTCGACGGCATGATGAGCCAGGTGGACGCCGACGGCTGGCTCGATGGCGAGGTGTTGCCCTCGCGCAAGGCGCAGACCGCGTGGATACTCTACGCGCACACCGGCGACGCGGCGCGTCTGGAAAAACTGTACCCGCCCATCAGCCGCTACCTGCGCTGGCGCGAAAAGAACCCGCGCTGGATATACAAGGAACACGACAATCCCCATGAGCGCGACAGCAATTTTGTGGATTCGCTGTTGCTCGACCTGCAATTCATGGAACGCATCGCCGACGTACTCGGCCACGACCGCGCGGAATGGCAAAACATGACCGAACGGGTTACGAAAAATTATCTGCAATGGTTCTTCAGCAACGACCATGAACACCCGGTACAGTATTACTACAAAGACACCGGCCAACGCGACCCGGGCCACGCCACCTGGGTATGCAGCGGCCTCTATCTCGACAACCTGCCCGACGAAGCCGACGAAGCGCTGCTCCAACTGTTCCGGAGCATGTACAACCCCAACCAGGACCTGGCCGGACTCGACTTCTACAAACATCCCATCGGTTCCATGATCGCACACGGCCTGCGCCAACGCGGACTGACGGATGAGGCCAACGGCTATATCCAGGCCATCCTACGCGACATCATCCGCGCAACACGCTTCTCCGAAAACTATTCCTACACCCCCCTCCGCAGCTGGGGCGTGGAAGACTCCATATTCTGCGCAGCCACCATCATCGAATTCACACTGCTGCAAAATGGGTATGCAGG
>SLFT01000377.1 GCA_007124105.1 Candidatus Hydrogenedentota bacterium
AAAGGCGCCCGTAAAAAAGAAAACCGTTAAGAAGTCATCGGCTGCCAAACCGTCTGCGAGGCATACCTTGCGAAAAACAGTGTCCGAAGAACCGACCCGAAGCACTTCCGCGGCTCAAAAGGCTTCCGCGTCCCAAAAACTTTCGAAAAAGGATATCGAAAAATTTAAGAAGATGTTGCTGGCAGAGCGTGAACACCTTATCGCAAGTATCAACAATATAGAAGAAACGTCTCGCACGGAATCGGGCCACGATAATGGCGCCGATCTTGCCAGTTTTGCTGAAATAGGAACAGACAGCTTTAATATAGAAACGGCGCTGAACATTGCCAGCGGCGAATCTCGCAGGCTGCGCGATGTTATTGACGCTTTGGACCGGATTGAACGCGGCACCTACGGAATTTGCGAGGGCAGCGGACAACCCATTCCCAAAAAAAGACTGGAAGCCTTTCCATCCGCCCGTTATTGCATCGAATACCAACAGGAACTCGAGCAGCAATCGGCCATGAACAACTTCCGTTGACCAACCAGGGCGGATTCCAGCGCATCCCATAAGTGTACGTATGGCGGCTGGCGTCCAAGATAGAAGGTATCCGATAAGACACTGGAAGCGAACAATTTACGCGCGTCCTATCGCGTATTGACAATCCGCATGCAGTATATGAGAACATGGCAAAAGAGAAACGGGAAACCAAACAAAGCGAAACGACTGTGATCAAACCCCTGATCCCAGAGAGCGCCGCATGGCTTGGCGGGGCGCTTTTTATTGCGGGGCTTGCGGTGGTGTATCTGAGCGGACGCGCCCATCCGGCAGCGACTGACAAGATCAACTACCTGGGCATTGCAATTGCCGCCGTGGGCGGGTTGTTGTATTTCACCAGCGGCATGGACCGCGCCCAGCTCTTCGAGTGGATGCGCAGCGGCGCCACGGCGCTGTTGCTCGCGCTGCTGATCCGATGGGCCATTGCCGAACCGTACCGCATTCCCTCCGGTTCCATGGAACCCACCCTGCACGGCGATCCGCGCTTCGGAAGAGGCGACCGCGTTTTTGTCAACAAGTTCGTATACGGCCTGCGCTATCCCTTCATGAACAAGCGCATCTGGTACGGAAAAGAGCCGCAGCGCTGGGACCAGGTGGTGTTCAAGACGGTCGAGGAGGATGCCGTCCACAAGACGCTTGTCAAACGTATTGTTGGGATGCCGGGCGAACACATACAGATACGCGAGGGCAAGGTGTACGCCGATGGCGCGCCGCTGGAACTGCCGCCGGGCATGGATGAGGACACCTTTTTTACGACGCCCCTCGATGGCCCCTACGGCGTCCGCAACGAGGAACGGTTCTCGCAGGTCCCCGAGGGCCATTATCTGCTGCTTGGCGACAACAGCGCGCACAGCCGCGATGGACGCTATTTCGGCTGGGTTCCCAATGAGCATTTTGTAGGGCGGGTCGCCTGTATCTGGTGGCCGCCGCCGCGCTGGCGTGATTTTACTGGCTTCTCAACAACGCTGTGGTGGCGCGCCTTGGTGGCGTTGCTGATTCTGGCTGTTGTATTGCGCTTGTTTGTGGGGCGGTTCTGTCCCGTACATCGCCCTGACGACCCCGCCAGGATAGACCACCTTGTTGTTTCTTTTGCCCATTACGGCCTTCATATTCCCGGCGTCAACAGCCTTGTCATGCGATGGCGCGAACCGCAACGAGGCGACCTGGCGCTTTACACCGCCAAAGACCCTGATGACGGCGCCGCCCACCTGTTGGTTGGGCGTGTTGCCGCGCTGCCCGGTGAAAAAGTATTTTTGGAGGACGGCGCGCTGACGGTGAACGACGACGCCATCATGTTGCCGGCGCCCGCGCCGGAACGCTACGCGGGAACCCATCCCACCGCCAAGTATGGCCGGAGCAGGACAAAGGAATACAGCGTTGTTCCGGAAGGCCATTATTACATTTTGGCCGACGAGACAATAGAAGACGCCATACCCCCGGACAGCCGCACCCTTGGCTGGATACCTCGAACGAACATCATCGGGCGCGCCGTATGCTGTTGGTGGCCGCCGCGAAGGATAGGATGCCGGTGAGGGCGCTGCGCTGTCATGTCCCGTGAACCATCAACTTTCGGCGTGTATATACACATCCCCTTCTGCCGCACACGCTGTCCCTACTGTGATTTCGTGAGTACGCCCCTTGCCGCGGGAGCGCCGCCCCCGGCATTTGTTGACGCCTTGTGTCGCGAGATACGCCAGTTTGAAGGCCCCAGACGCGTTACAAGCGTCTTCATCGGCGGCGGCACCCCGTCCTTGCTTTCCCCTGATAATCTGGAGCAACTTTTCACTGCCGTGTTGGACACGTTCCAACTGTGCGACCCGGAAATCACGCTCGAGGCGAACCCTGACGACGTTACAAGTGCGCTTGTTCGCGCGTGGCGCTCACTGGGCGTGAACAGGATCAGCGTCGGCGCGCAAAGTTTCAATAATGCCGCGTTGCGCTACCTTGGCCGACGCCATCGCGCCGCCAAAGCGCGGCGCGCGCTGGACATGGTCGCGAACCATTTTGAGAACTGGAGCATGGACCTTATTTTTGGCGCGCCCCCTGTCAGCGCCTGGGAGGAGACATTGGCAACCGCCGTCGCCATCGGCCCGCCCCATATCGCTGTCTACGGCCTGACTTACGAGCCTGGCGCGCCCTTTGGCAGCCGCGCGGGTGAAGCGCTTGATGATGATGGTATGCTCGCGTGCTATCAACGCGCCGAACGCGCCCTTGCCGGCTATGACCATTACGAAATATCGAATTTTTCAAGGCCAGGGTTTCAATGTCGGCATAATCTGGTATACTGGCATAATGAGCCCTACGTGGGTTTTGGCCCCGGCGCCTATTCCTATATCGCGGGAGCGCGTATGCGCAATCTCACAAGCCTGGACGATTACATACGCGCGCCGGGAAGCGAGAAGACAGTTGAAGCGTTGTCTGTTCACGAACAGCAGGTGGAAACGCTCAT
>SLFT01000204.1 GCA_007124105.1 Candidatus Hydrogenedentota bacterium
ACGCCGTTGATAATAATCGGGATTTTCCGGCTGCGCTCGCGAATCGAGATGACCATGCCAGGCTTTACCTGAAAAGAAGGGATATTTACCTTTTGGCCGTCCACCAGGATATGGCAATGGTTGACCATCTGGCGGGCCGAGAAAATGGTGGGCGCAAAACCAAGCCGCCACACCACCGTGTCCAGCCGCGACTCGAGCAACATCAGCAAATTGGTGCCCGTGTTGCCGCCCAAGGTGCGCGCCTTGTCAAAAATACGGCGCATCTGGCGTTCCATGATGCCGCCATAGTACATGCGCAATTTCTGTTTCTCGAGCAGCTGAATCCCATACACGGAAAGTTTGCGCCGCATGTTCTTGCCATGCTGGCCGGGCGGGTACGGGCGCCTTTCAGCGGGACTGTTCGGGCGTCCCCAAATGCATTTGCCCACACGACGACTCAACTTATGTTTGGGTCCCGTATATCTTGCCATAGTCTTCTAATTTCCTTTTACCGGCATTACTTTATTTACCTGGCCCGGCGCACATTGTTGACATTGCAGCCGGCGCCGCGCATTAAGTGCCCAACAGACATACTGATCCCGCGTCCGTCAGGGGGAGGATAAATCATATCCACGTACCGCTGCTAATGTCAAACTCATATACGAAATATGCGCCTTCTGCAGCCACATATCGCACAAAAAAATGGCGTACCCGAGAGGAATCGAACCCCTAACCTTCTGGTCCGTAGCCAGACGCTCTATCCAATTGAGCTACGGGTACGCATAGTTGTCTCAGCGGATCGTTAGTATAGCAAAAACGCGCACCAGATGCAAATTTGAGACACAAGTGTGTAGGGCGCCGCCTTTTCAAATCAAAAAATGAATGCTGTGAGGTGGGTTCCGCTTCGTTTCACCCATCCCACAGGCCCTTTTTTGGGGTTCATTGGCACTCTTATTCTGAGACAGCCATTCATGAGGCGTGAACAACATACAAAAATTTCAGCGTTTACAAAAGACGCAACGCGTCATGGCCGAACTGCCCCGAAATTCGTCCCAAGGGGGGCCATTCCTAAATATGCTCACATATTGCGGCGTTTAAGCCGCTACCGCCTTTTCGTATTGTGCTATACTCACTCTGGAAGCAGAAATAGGTGTCGTACTTGATGCCCCGGAGGTTGTGCGCCGGTCTCGCGCGGATAGTGACGCGGCCCTTTTTTATCGCTATTACCGCGCTACATTGGTGGGCGACAAGTGGCTATGTGTGGTGACCAAGTCCGATGGAACAGACGCTTTTGTTGTGACCGCCTATGTGACGGACAAAATAAAACAAGGAAAAATGTTATGGCCGATACAGTGAGGATTTGGTACGATGCCGAGGCGGATTATCTTGAAGTGCTCTTTCGCGATGGCGCCGGATATATGACCGAAACCGGACACGATGCTGTTATGGAACGGGTGGACAAGGACGGCCACATCCTGAGATTCAGCATTCTGGGTGTAAGCTAATTCAAAAAGGACAAGCCGCTGGAGGCTGTCTTGCGTACTGTGTAATCGAAGTGATTTTCTTTCCACTGGACATGATTGTGAGTTGGAATTTTAACCCGGATATTTCAGCAGGTTTCGTCGTGAGCCTGCGAAGATTGCGTCAGTTCAAGTACTTTGCGCAAGCCGCCGGCTGACAGCGTGTCGGCACACGTCGAAGTCGGCGGGCAAGCAAACTGCTTGAGATGGCGTAAGATTCGCGGACGCAACACAGATCCGATGACGTATGCGGGCTAGACCTGCTCCGGCACGCGCCATGGGTCGCGATAATCACGTCGCACCAGAAAATCAGCGTTGGCCTCGGCGTCTCCCTGGAACGCCCCCGTCGCACTGTCTATCTTTAAGGCACGCCCCAATCGGCAGCTGATGTTCCCGTGAATACACAGCAAGGTCGAACGATGCCCCTCGATGATGCTGGTGGCGGGTGTAGCGCGTGAGCGCATGCATTCGAGAAAATTGGCGACATGTATTCTGTCAGCGCGCTCAGAACGCTCGCGATGCAAGGAAACGCCATTGCCGTCAAAAGCCTCCCAGCCGCCGCCGTGCCTGGCCAATATCAGGTGTTGCTTTGTACCGTATATCTCAATGCGTGTACCGTTGTAGTTCCACGGCGTATTCTTCAGTTGCTCGATTTCATGCGGATCCTTCTTCATGTAACGGGTCCACAATGTTTGCTCCAGGGATATGGTCAGGCTTGGGTAGTCATACAGGGCTGTTTGGGTATCCGGCGTTTCCTGGGCGTCAGTAAAGAAAAACTTACCGCCCGTGGAATACACCTGTTCGGGCAGAGGCAGGTCAAGCAGGAATCTGACAATATCCAGCTGATGAACGCCATCGTTCATAATGTCGCCCCCTGAGTATTGCCAGAACCAATGCCAGTTATAGTGGAAATGATGGGCGCTGAATGGCCTGTCAGCCGCAGGTCCCAGCCAGAGATCGTAATTGACGCCTTCGGGAGGTTCTGACGTTGCGCCACCTGTCAGCGGAGGACGCGCCTTGTTATTCATGACGCGCACAAAGTGGACATCGCCCAATTCTCCGGACTGAATATACGCGCGCGCGGCAAGGACACACGGCATGCTGCGATTTTGCAGTCCCACCTGAACCACGCGACCATATTTCTCTGTTGCCTCAACCAGCTTCTCGCCTTCCCAGATACTGTGACATGTCGGCTTTTCAACAAAGACATCCTTGCCTGCCTGACAAGCCATGATGGCGCCAAGGGCATGCCAGTGATCCGGGGTCGCGATGACAATAGCGTCAATGGCCGGGTTGTCAAGCAGGCGCCGGAAATCTTGCTCACATACAGGCTCTTCGCCGCGTATGGCGCCTATTCGTGGCGAAAGATGCCGAAACAAGTTCGTGTCAGGGTCCGCAAGAAAGGCCAAGTCCGCGTCCTTTTGCTCCAAGAACATCCTGGCCAGTTCCCGGCCCCTGTTGCGTACGCCCAGAAGCCCCACAATAAT
>SLFT01000350.1 GCA_007124105.1 Candidatus Hydrogenedentota bacterium
AAGGCCAGCAGTTGACGGGTCAATGCCGCAGAGCGCTGCGCCGCCTTGCGCGCTTCCTCGAGGTCGGCGTGCAGTGTGGAGGCCGGCTCCACCTGGTCCAGCGCCATTTCGATGTTGCCGATAATGACGCCCAACATATTATTAAAATCGTGGGCCACGCCCCCGGCCAGCCGTCCCATGGACTCCATTTTTTGCGCCTGATTCAAGTGTTCCTGAATCATTGCCTTTTCCGCCGCCGCCTGCCTGCGCTCGGTAATGTCGCGGGCAATGCTTAATATGCCGTCGCCCCCCTTGTAGACAATAAGGCTACTTTTCACTTCCACGGGGACACGCGTTCCGTTGCGGTGTATCAACGTGGACTCGAAAAGCAACGTGCCTTCACGGCGCAAGCGCTCGAGCCACGGCAGACGCCTGCTGTAAATCTCGGCCGACACAATATCCGACGGCCCAATGCGCCGCAGTTCTTCCTGGGAATACCCGAGCAGTTCGGTCGCGGCTTTGTTGGTGAGTACGAATGTGTCGTCTTCCGACCGGATAAAGACCGCATCGCTGAGCGCGTCAAAAAGCATACGGAAACGCTGTTCTGATTCACTCAAAGACATCTCGTTTTCTTTTCGCGCTTCATTTTCATGCTGCAAGTCCTCGAGCAGGTTCAGCGTTGCTTTTTGACTGTCCCGCAAGCGTTGGTGCGCCTCGCGCAACGCGGCGTCGGCCTTCTCACGCCGTTCAAGTTCACATTGCAGCGCGCGCGTCCGCTCCGCTACCAGTGTTTCCAGTTCTTCTTTTTCTTGTCGTTGCGCCGCGTTGACGGCGCTTATCTTGAGCATGGCCTTAATTTGCGCGGTAAGTTCCATCGCGTCAATCGGCTTCGAGAGAAAGGCTTCCCCGCCCGCATCCAACGCCTGCATCCTGCTTTCCTGGTCGGTTCTGCGCGCGGTAAGAAACATCACAGGAATAACCCGCAACACCGGGTCTGCTTTCAGCGTACGACATACCGCAAAACCGTCCATGCCAGGCATTACAATATCCAGCAGAATCACGTCCGGTTTCGCTGTCCGCGCCAGCTGTATGCCCTCGGAACCGTCCGTCGCTGTGAGTACCGTCGCGTTGGGAAAAGCCTCGCGTATAACGGCGCTCAGCGCGATCAGGTTATCCGGCATGTCGTCAATCGCCACTATGACTGGACTAATGATCTCCATACAACAAAACCTTGATTGTAGCAAGGAACGCATCACCATCACAGGGCTTTGTCACATAGGCGTCAAAGCCATAGGCGCGCATTCGATCCCGGTTCACTTCTCAGGCGGCGGCAATAATCGCTTCGGCTACGCCGTTCATGGAACAGTCTCGTATTGCGTCGGCCTTCCAAGTTCTTCAAGCAGCGCGTTCACTTTCTGCTTGAGCCTGACCATTTGTAATTCCCGACCCACCGTTACCCGGTTAAAACGCTCCAGTTCATCGCATTTCTCGATAAGCGCCTGTTCCGCGCGTTTGCGGTCGGTAATGTCGTTGATAATATGCACAGCGCCGTCGAAGCGACCGTCTTCATCCAAAATCGGGTCCACAGTTACTTCCACCCACCGGTCGCCCAGTTGTAAATCCGCGCTTTCCCGCGCCAGCGTTTCTTTTGCCTTGACGATGGGGCAGTTTTCAATCGGTTCGTCGCTGTCGTGCAACAGTCCGTAACAAGGTCTTCCAATAATCTGGTCAGACGCTGCGTTCACGAAACGTTGCGACGCATTGTTGGCGCGCAACACGCGCAAGTGCTTGTCCATAATCCATATCGCGTGATTGGTGGCGTTAAATGTGCGCTGCCACTCATCTGCTGCGCGGGCTAGTTGCTCTGTGGCGCGCTTGCGTTCCGTAATATCCCGCATGATAACATGAATGCATGTTGTGTCGTCATACGGGAACGGGGCCGCAGCCGTTTCCACGTCCACCACGCGTCCATCGAGTCGTATTATTTTTTCTTCCACAGGGGCCATGGGCTTACCCAGTGTACGTAGACGATAAGTTCGTTCCGGGGCATATTTGTGATAATCAGGATGGAGAAGTTCAATAACTGGTTTTCCAATAAGATCAAATTCATCCTTCGCGCCAAACAGTTCCAGACAGGCGCGATTGGCTTGGACGACCACATCATCATGGTTTATGAGGATAGCGTCAGCGGAGTGTGTGAAGAGATTACGGTATCGGTTTTCGCTCTCAAACACACACGCTTCACTACGCTTTCGCTCGGATATATCGAGGAATGCCCCGTGGACACCCACGATATTGCCTGACGCGTCGCGTTCCGCTTCACCGATGGTGCGCACCCACACGCGACGTCCTTTGGCGGTAACAATCTGCATCTCCTCGTCGTAGGCGGTTCCCTGCTGTGCGCAGGCGGTGAACACCTGCGTAATTTTATCCCGCCACTCTGGGGCGTAGAAATTTATTCCTTCCAATACGGATGGGGAATCCCCCGGCGGCACGTCGTGAATCGCCGCCACCTCGTCCGACCAGACAACACGTTTCTCATTCAAGTTTACCTGCCACCCACCCATACGCGCTGTCCGACTGGCAATAGCCAAAAGCAAATTGTTTTGCTGCGCGGTCCGTTGCGCTTCCATGCGTTCGGTTGTATCGTGGAATACCGCGGCAAACTGACCAGGACGCGGACAATAGGCTGTCACTTCATAGTACCGGCCCAGTTCGCGACTATAATTCTCAAATGATGTTGGTTTTCCTGTAAGCGCCACGCCCCCGAAACGTGCTATCCACTCGGGCTCGATATCAGGCAGTACCTCAAGCACGGTGCGTCCCACAACCTCGCTCATCTTCAAGCCGGTCAGCTCTTCGAATGCGGGATTGGCGCTCAAAAAACGGTAATCACAGGGGCGTCCGGCATCGTCTACAATGATTTCATGCAGCGCAAAACCGTCGGGCATCAGGGAAAACAACAGCGCGTATTCCTGTTCCACTTTGCGATGCTCGCTAATGTCCCGGGCAATACTGAGGACATATTCCGTCTGGCCCGTCGCATTGTTTTCCGGAATCAGCCGCCAGTTAAAGACCACCCTTCCCCGAGGCCCCTCGAATTCAAACTCGGATTCATGAAGGTCGCCCGTTTGAAATACCTGTTCGAGCGTCTGTTCCCAGAACCTGCATTTCTCTTCTGGAAAGCCAAGGTCGCGGTGGGTCTTGCCAATAAAGGATTCCGCTTTCAGACCAGTTGTCTCCTCGACGTTAGGACTGACAAACACATGCCTGTACTCGCGGTCGAAACGCATGAGAATATCCGGCGTGTTATGGACAAGCGCCCGGAAACACGCTTCGTCAGGGCACAACGCCTCATCAGCAGTGGGCATACCCTCAGAAAACCCATTGCTACCTATTTGATTACTCCGTACACGCATTATTTACCCCTTGCCAATTCCTGATTATGTATCCTCCACCACCTGGAACGTCTACGCCTACACATCTATTTATACCATTATACCATGCTTTTATTGACTTGTGGGGATATTTTTTTGATCCGTTGACGCGCTGAACGCATCGGCCGAAAAAGAAACGCCAAAACGAAAGCAAGAAAGTTCGCGCAACGACAGTCTTGTACAGGACGTATGGGACTTATAGGACGGATAGGATTTATGGGAGAAAATCGGCTTTACTTCTGGGTTGCGGGCCATGCCCGCGTTGGACTATCCAGGCCGCGCGCAGGGGCCATTCTCTGAGACCCTGGAGGAAGCGTGGACGCCTGACTCGGTGTAGGCCATATTATTTCGCTACCCAACTGTTCGATCAATATCATGCTTCTTAATTCGATACTGCAATGTCTTGTAGGTAAGCCCGAGCAGTTCGGCTGCTTCCTTCACACGTCCGCCCGCGCGTTCAAGCGCCTGTCTGATCAGTTCCTGTTCCAGGTCTTCTAGCACAAGGCCGCCCGGCGGCAGTGCGACATCGCCGGCGTTGGGTTCCGGGACACGCAATTTTTCCGGGAGGTCGTCTGGCGTCAACGTATCGCCCGCGGCGAGGATAAAGGCCTGTTCAAGGGTGTTCTCCAATTCTCGCACGTTTCCCGGCCACCGATACCGTCTGAAGGCGTCCATAATGTCCGGGCCGATGGCTGGCGGCGTAATATCAAGTTTCTTCGCAATCTTGTCCCGAAAATGGCTCACCAGATAGGGCAGGTCCTCGAGCCGCTCTCGCAGAGGCGGCAGTGTGATGGCGAGCACTTCCAGCCGATAGTACAGGTCCTCGCGAAAGGTTCCTTTCTGGACGCATTGCTTCAGATCGTGGTTGGTGGCGACCACCACGCGCACATCCACGGTGCGGGGTTTATCGCCGCCGACCCGTTCGATGACGCCGTCCTGGAGTACGCGCAACAGCTTGGCCTGGCTTGCCAGGCGCATATCCCCGATTTCGTCCAGGAATAATGTACCGCCGTGGGCAAGTTCGAATTTTCCGGTACGGCTGCTCTCTGCGCCGGTAAACGCGCCTTTTTCGTGGCCGAACAATTCCGACTCGACGAGGGTGTCGGGGATGGCGGCGCAGTTCACCACAATGAAGGGCTTTTTCGCCCGGCTTCCGGTAAAATGAATATGCCGCGCAATGAGTTCCTTGCCGGTGCCTGATTCCCCTTGAATCAGCACCGTGCTGGATACGGCCACGGCGCGGCGCGTACGCTCGAACACGTCGCGCATGACGGCGCTTTTGCCCACGATATTGCCCAGCGACACCGCTTCATCCACCAGTTGGGTGAGCCTGCGATTATGCTCGCGCAGTTCATGCCGTTCGCAGGCGCGGGCCATGACCAGCAGCAGTTCGTCCTTGTCAAAAGGTTTCTCTATATAATCCGCCGCGCCCTCCTTGATGGCCGTTACCGCTGTCTTGATGGTGGCGTGGGCGGTCATCACCACCACATCAAGCGCGGGACACCGCTGTTTGGCGCGCTGCAACAACTCGAGGCCGTCCATGCCAGGCATTTTCATATCGGTCAACAAGATATCGCATGGCCCATCTTCCAGCACCTCAAGCGCCTCGACGCCGCCGGACTGAGCGCATACCTCATAGCCTGCCTGCTCAAGGATATCGCTGATAATTTCACGTTGTACTTTATCGTCCTCTACGACTACGATTCGTTGATTCATGGCGCCTCTTTACCTTTTCAACCATCACCAATAAATAGATTCTATAGCTTTAGCGTACCGGGGGCAATTCTGTAGTTTTCCGGTGGGTTCTGCTTCGCTTCACCCACCCTACAGAATTGCTACAGATGCTCATGGTCTGGCCTTATCCAGCGGCAGCGTAATCAGCGCCTGACAGCCCAGGCCGGGGCTGCTGGTAATCTCGATGACGCCGCCATGCTCCTCGACGATGCCCCGGGTAATGGACAACCCTAGCCCGGTGCCGCCGGGGCGGGTAGTGAAATAAGGCTCGAAGACCCGCTCGGCCACCTCCGGCGCCAACCCCGGTCCGTCGTCGCGTATTTCGATGGCGCAGGCGCTGTCAGCTACCCGCGAGAATATTCGAACGCGCCCGCCCTTCGGACAGGCCTCGAGGGCGTTTAATATAACATTTAGAACAGCGCGCATCCATTGCCTCGAGTCAAGAAGCAGCACCAGCCCGGGCGCGCGCAGGTCGCAGGTCAGCCGAATCCCCCGCGCCTCGGCGTCTTTTTGAAACAGGCGCGCGCACTCCCGCAACAAGGGGTCCAGTTCGTGTGGTTCACAGCGCAGCTCGGTTTCCCGGGCCAGAGAGAGAAAGTTAGACACAATATCGTCAAGCCGGTCCACTTCCGCGCGAATGGCGTCCATTGATTTTGCCGCGGGATGAGACGCATCTTCGAGCATGTCCGCGGCATGGCTTGACAACAGTTTGATGGCGTTGAGGGGATTGCGCACGTCATGGGCAATGCCCGCGGCAAGATTGCCCAACGCTGACAGGCGTTGCGCCTGGCGCAACTTCGTTTCCATCAGTTCCTTTTCGCGCAGGCTGGCCACCATGTCATTGAAAGTATGTTCAAGCGCGCGGATTTCGCCCGAGACGCCCCGGGTATTTACCATGTTCAATTCGCCGCCGCTGATGGCCGCGCAACTTTCCGACAACCGCACCAGCGGGCGCAGCGCCTTGCCAATGAAATAGACCATCAACCCCAATGCAAGGAGAAAAACGCTGGTAAGCGCCATCATGTACCGGTTTCGGAAGGCGCGCAGTATCTCCGTTTGCGGAAAAATGGTCATGGTCACTGTCATCAATACCGGTTGCGCCGCATTCATTAACGGCACACGCGCCACACGGGCGAATCCGCCGTCTGCAAGCCGTTCGATGGTGAATGACGCGGCCTGCATGTCCTGTGTCCCATCGTCCAACGTGATGTCCACTCCCTGATACACATCCATCAGTTCCACTTCCAATGCGCCGTAGTCCTGGTCGAATCCCTCCTCGAAACGGATTTCCAGGTTGTGGGCAATGTCGGCAGCCTGCGCTTCCATTTGACGCGCGGCTTCCTGGAAAAAGTGGTGCGTAATCACTATCACAGAACCAAACAGACACAACAACAACACGGCGCACAACAGGACGACGCGAAAAAAGAGCGACTTATACCAGGGTACGCGCATGGACGCCGGCGGCTTTTGCGGGGACGGGGTTGTCATAACCAAACAGACTCCATCATATCTCCGGCGTAATTTCGCCGCTGAGCGCGCGCATCACCTCTTGAATGTCCTCCCACGTTTTTTTCTTGTCAACCGGATTGCGCAACAGATAGGCAGGGTGATAGGTGACCCGGAATGGGATGCCATGATAGTTATGCCAGGCGCCGCGCAGGCGCTTGATGGGTTCGGTGGTCTTGAGCAGTGTCTGCGCCGCTGTGGCGCCAAGCGCACAGATAACCTTGGGCCCGATGGCCTCGAGCTGACGCAGCAGGTATGGTTCGCACTGCGTTACCTCCTCCGGGTTCGGTGTGCGATTGCCCGGCGGGCGGCATTTCAGCACATTGCAGATAAACACATCTTCGCGTTTTATTTCCATGCCCTTCACGATAATGTCCGTTAACAGGCCGCCCGCTCTCCCGACAAAAGGGCGTCCCTGGCGGTCTTCCGATGCGCCCGGCGCCTCGCCCACAAACACCAGCGACGCGTGCGCATTGCCCTCGCCCGGCACGGCGTTCTGACGCTGGGCGCCAAGAGGGCATTTCTCGCATTGCGTTACTTCCGCCGCGATATCCTTCAGAATCTCTGAACTTGATGTTGCGGGTAGGGCCGCGGGTTTCATTTCTTGCTCCTCTTCGGGACGGGCCGCCGCTGGAGACGCCGCAATGGCGTGTGGCGCTGCATCTACGGTTTCTGTCGTTGCTGGTTGCGGTGGAACAGTGCCCGGTTCGCCGACAGCAAGCAAAAGCGCCGCCGTTTCCTGGGACAAACGGATAGTGGGCGGTTTTCCGATGGCCTCGCTTTTTGCCAGCGCAATGACATCGTTAATAAGCGTTTCCAATGACATATTGTCGTTCAAATCCACGGTAATCCTCTTGTACGTTGTATCTGAATTGACGCGACACGCATCATACCCATGTGAACATAATACTCGGTCGGGACAACAGACGCAAAATCTCGCTTGACTATTCAGGGACCACGCGCCGCCATGCACATAGAAGTAGAAGCCGCTTCCAGACGCTTTCACAACAGGCGTACAATCGCAGCCAGCGATAGACCACGCCAATCCGCCGCGGGTTCCGGTTCGTCTCGCGCGGGGAAAATATGATAGACTTATAATGTGGATGTGATATTCAACGCGTGAATCCTGAGACCGTTCCGACAACGAAACGAGACGTATGTTGTTCACTTCAGCGTGTCGTAACGCATTGATTGGCGCAGGCCTTTGTGTTGCCGCAATACGCGGAAGCGTGAACGTCATACGCCAACAAGAAACGCTTTTTTTGATTGTCCTTGCGACACCAAAACCAAAATAAGGAGTGCAGGAACCATGAAACATACTTGTATTTTAGCGGTGGTCAGCGCAATGATCTTTGCCTTTTCCGCCTGCGGTATAAAGCCTACAGCGGCCAACGGAGCGACCAATTCGCAGCAACCGGATGCGTTAATGGAAGAATGGCGCGCTATTGCCGCTTCCAAACCCGAAGAGGTGGACCAAGCGCGTATTATACAGATTGCCAACACCCTGGCCGAGCACGGCCCCGAAGCGCTTGAGCCCTTCTTTGCCGTGATTGAAGACCCCGACGCGACGCCGGTAAAAAAAATGCTGGCCGTAATGTCGCTGTCGGCGCATGTTGACCAGAGTCACGCGCCCCGGCTCATGGCGCTCAGCGAACCCGAGCATGATGCCGTCACGCGCGGTTGCGCCGTCCACCTGTTGAACAATACTGGCACGCCAGAAGCGGTCTTTCACGTGCGCGATTTAATGGATGATGAAGACCCCCACGTCAGCAAAGTTGCGACGATGGTTATGTTGAGGACAGGCCATGGCGAAGCGCTGGAGCGCACGCTGGCGCTATGGGACGCCCCTGATACGTCAGCCCAAGACCGAACCAATATTGTGCTTGGAATTCCCGACATGGTCGCAATGGCTTGTCTGCGTGTATTCGAGGAGGCCTGTTGCAACGAAGAGTTGGAGCGTCATGCGCGTCAACGGGCCATTCAGGTGCTGGAGTTCCTGGGGAACGAAGACTCATTACCCGCTGTTGCCGCGTGTCTCGAGGCGGAAGAGGATGCGGAATTGCGCACCATGCTCGAGGCTGCCCGCGCTGAAATCCAGAAGCGCGTGGATGAAGGCGTTACGTTGACGCCGATGCAGATTCCTGCCGGCATGGACATCCAGTTCAAGGCAATACCGCCCGACGAAGCCGAAGAGCAGGAAGAGGATACGGATACCGAAGAGTAGTATCCGACAATCGCGCCACCATGCGCGGAAAAGAATCGTCTGGACCATTCAACCATGACGCGTAGTTCAACGTCTTCTCTGGCGCGCGTACCATGACGCACAGGGACTATGAAGTTATCGTAGTGGGGGTCGGTCACGCCGGTATCGAGGCGGCGCTGGCCTGCGCCCGAATGAACCGCCGCACCTTGATGATCGGCCTGAGTCTTGACGACATTGGCCGGATGTCGTGTAACCCCGCCATCGGCGGGGTGGCCAAGGGACAGCTCACCCGCGAGATTGACGCGCTGGGCGGTGAGATGGGCCGTTGCATTGACCGTACCGGCATCCAATTTAAGATGTTGAACCGCAGCAAGGGGCCGGCCGTCCATTCACCACGGGCGCAGGCGGACCGCTTTCTGTATCAGCAGGACATGAAACGCGTCTGCGAGGAAACGGACAACCTCTATCTGAAACAGGCGGAAGTGACAGACCTGATTGTCGCAAACGACGCCGTCGTCGGGGTCAAAACATCTTTTGACGAAGCGATTTCCGCGCGTGTTGTCATTGTCTGCACGGGCACCTTTCTGCGGGGCTTGTTGCACTACGGCCTGACCACGGTAGAGGGAGGCCGGGGCGGCGCAACAGCAGCCAATCACCTGAGCGACGCCTATCGTCGTCTCGGTTTTGAAGTGGGCCGCATGAAAACAGGGACATGCGCGCGCATCCATCAGCGAAGCATCCAGTTTGATGCGCTGGAAGAACAGCCTGGCGACCCGAAACCGCGCCCGTTTTCCTTTTCGACGCCCATCGCGGGATTTAACCGTAATCTGGCGTCGTGCTGGCTCACGCACACCACCGAGGAAACGCGGGCCATTATCCAGAAAAACATGGACCGAAGTCCGTTGTATTCAGGGCGCATCGAGGGCGTCGGCGCCCGCTATTGCCCGAGCATCGAAGACAAGATTGTCAAATTCCCAGACAAGCCGCGCCATCACCTTTTCCTGGAACCGGAGGGGTTGCATACCGCTGAGTTCTATGTAAACGGCCTCTCCACAAGTTTGCCCGAAGATGTGCAACGGGACATGCTGCACAGCTGTCCCGGCCTCGAAGAGGCCGAAATTATCCGTCCAGGCTACGCCGTTGAATACGACTTCGTATTGCCGACCTGCTTGAAGCCTACGCTCGAAACGAAGGCGATACAGGGACTGTTTCATGCGGGCCAGATAAACGGCACGTCCGGGTATGAAGAAGCGGCAGGCCAGGGCCTGTTCGCGGCGCTTAACGCGGTACGATGGCTCGACAATGCGCCAGCCCTGCTCATTGGCCGCAACGAGGCCTATCTGGGCGTGATGGTGGACGATATCGTTACCCGGGGCGTGATGGAACCTTATCGCCTGTTTACCTCTCGCGCCGAATATCGCCTTCATTTACGCCATGACAATGCTGACGTACGTCTGGCGCACTATGGTCTCGCCGGCGACACAATGTGTGCCGGCATAACAAAGCGCGAAAACCAGATTGCAACGGAAATAGCGCGACTGAAGAAGACCACCGTCACACCCGACGCGGAGATAAATAACCTGCTGCACTCATGGGGGGAGACGCCTGTTGCCGCTCCGCAATCGGCCGAACAGCTGTTGCGGCGGCCGGGCGTAACACTCGATATGCTATGGCGTTTTTGCCCGCCCCCGGAGTCGTATTCCTTTGAGACCCGTGAACAAATCGAAATTCGGGTGAAATATGGCGGCTATCTCGAACGGGAAGCGAAAACCATTGAAAGGTTTAGGAAAGCCGAGAACCTGCGCATCCCTGAAGACCTGGACTACGAGAATCTGTCCGGCCTGCCCCGCGAAACCCGGCAGCGGCTCACTGAAGTCAAGCCCGTGAACTTTGGGCAGGCGTCGCGTATTCCGGGCGTACGTTCGGCCGATATCGCCGTGTTGCATATCCATGTCTCAAAACTGCAAAGACAGGCATAACAACGCCGGTTGCCGCGCGTGTCTTGATCGATCGCGTGGCCGGTGTGCTGCGTACTAGAAGCAGAGCGCCATGTTTCTATATAATTGACTGAGATAGTTCTATTACGTCGGAATACTTGAAAAATAGTTTCATTCAGGTTACAATCGTACGGATATGAATGACTGAAGGGTGTCGGCACCTGGGAAACGACATGCAACGAAAAAACTGGGCGGAACCGTCTCAAACATCCAACATAGCAGGAGTAGCGTCATGAAAGGGTTTTCTTTCCAAAGTTTTGTGGTCCACGATACGAATCAGGCCGCTTACGATATATGCACCAAAGTTGCCGCCGCAAGAAAAGACTTGCCATGTCCAATTGTGTTATTTGGCGAGAGCGGTTCGGGTAAGACCCACTTGTTGTGGGCTATTGTCAATCATTTTCGCGA
>SLFT01000304.1 GCA_007124105.1 Candidatus Hydrogenedentota bacterium
CGCGCTAACCCGAAACAGGCGGAAGCGACCGTCGTTGACCATATTGACTATATTGACCTTGTTGAGGGGATGGACGGGATACCGCGTTCACATTGACGCCTGTGACGCGCTATAAACGCGGCAGGCTTGCGGCGGCGATGGATTGTCCCACCCGCCGGCTCTTTTCGTCGGGCAGTTGGATGCGCATTTTTTCGTTCAGTTCAGGAAACTCGTCACGCAAGATTCTGTTCGCCGTCCCAAGAATAATCTCTCCGCCGCTGCCCGAGGTACACCGTCCCAGGATCAACGCATGTCTGATGTCATAGAAGTCCGCGTAATGAGCGAGGGTATAGCCCATGTAAACGCCCATTGTTTCCCATATCTGTCTGGCGCCGACGTCGCCGGATTCAAGTTTGTCCTGCGCCTTTTTCAGCTTTTCAGCAGGCGTTGCGTCCGCCGGAAGTTCAATGCCCGCTTTCGGGGCCAGACGAAACACACACTGCTGCGAGAAATAGGACGCGCCTACCCCATAGTCGCCCGACCATTCCTCGACAGTAGCGCCCGGATTATAGTCCACAGGACAGAACGCCAGCTCGTTGAGCCAGCCGGTAATGTTGCCATCAAGGGTCACATAACCACCGGCCTCACTCGAACCCAGTGCAATACCGAGCACGCCGTTGTCTTCCAGCGACATGGAACCCGCCAACGCCGTCACCTCGCCATCATTCACAATCACAAGGGGAACGCCCAGTTCCCGACCAAGACGAATAAACAGATCGTGTACTTCGTCAAAACGGTCTTTCGGCACCCCGCGAAACAAGGAAGCGACCATGGCGCGGTTATTGACGTAAACACCTGCCGCGCTGCCGCCGATGGCGTCCACGCGCGGCATCTTTTCAGCGGCCGTCTTTATCGCTGTCATCACTTCATTATAATGATAGGCAGGGTCGCTGTTTTTGCCCGGCGCCCATACCACTTCCTCGCTATACACAGGCTCGCCGTCTATGACAGCGCTCACCTTTCGGTCTGAGGCGCCCAGATCAAAACCGATCCGACAGCCATCAAGATGCCTGCCCAGGGGCATGGCGGTTTCGTCTTCAGACGGTACGTCATCGGGCGCGCACGATACTACGGAAAAATCTTTCTCATACACCGAATCACCCATAAACGCAAAATCGAATTTACGAAGACCGTCCGCCTGATAACATTGCTGGATATACGCGCCAATCGAAGGCGGCCCGCCTACATATATCCGATACCCGCCGCGCTGCCAGAGTAAAAATTTTATCAAGCGTTCCGCATAAAACTTGTTGGCGTCCGCCGCTTGATGATCTTCGTCAAATACCCGCGTCTCAAAACGCGAGACGGAACCATCGGCGCGTTCGAGAGCAAGGGTCAGCGGTACAGCCGTCCGAGATTCATTCACTGCTGCCGCAAATTTCCGATGCGCCAACACGGGCGGTCGAAAATCGGGGTCCAAGGGCGGTACAGTCGGCGGCGGTACAAGTATCTGGGATAATAGCATCAGGGTTGTTCCTTTCATCATGTCGTGTCGGATTTGCATGTCACCTTGACAAAATCAGGAAGACGCGGCACACATTAATAACGCTGCCCCCACTGAACACACGTCAGACTACATCATAACAAAACCGCTAACAGGGCGCAAGACGATCAAACCCTTTGCATACGACGGCAACGCGGGTGTATGCTATCCCCACGTTTGCGGCACACGCGCAATGGGTCACGCCAGGTGTTTTAGTGCCTGTAATTACAAGGACGCTTAAGATGACAATGCAGATCACTATCAGCTACTTCTTCTACGGCATGGCTGTCATCTCCCTGTTTTCTTTTATCTTGCTTGTTGTTGTCTACTGGAAACGGGAGCGCAACGCAGCCGCGCGGCTACAGAAGACGCGCGACGATATTGGCGACATCGCCGACATTTTCCGCACCATGCGCGATATCCTCGATCAACAGAAGCAGCATGCCCGCGAGTTCAACGAGGAGATTGACGCAAAGATGGCGGTGGTAAAACAGGTGTTGAGCCAGAGCCTCGACCGCAACGAGGAGTTGTACGAGCGGCAACGCCTGCTAAGCCGGGAATTGGACACCACTGCTCTCGAATTAAAAAGCATGCATCATCAAATTGAAGAACTTGACCAAATGGTCCAGAACGGACGTGCAATGGGCAGGCGCAAGTTGCGCGACGCGCAACAAAGCATTGCGGGCCCGCCAGTACCCGAGGCGCCGGCAAACCCTGAAAAAGCGCGCAATGCGTTTCGCGCTTTGTTGGAGATGAAAGAATCCGAGGAGCAGGAAACGCAGCAACAGCAAGCCAACGATACAGGCACAGCAGTTGTCGCCGATAAGAGCGCAACAGATGCCACGATGGAAACAACGCCATCCACGTTGAAGCAGATTGAAATGTACAGCGCGGAAGGCATGAGCGTTTCGGAAATTGCGGACAAACTGGGCATTGGCAAGGGAGAAGTTCAGATGATGCTCAGTCTGAAAAACCGCAACCACTAACCCGCATATCACATCCGAAACAGCATCACTGCGAGGCATCAAGGCGCCGTCATTGCGAACCTGTCACCCCTCGGCGCGGGGATTTTCATGAAAGAAACAGCGTCTTCCAAACTTTCGATTACGAGTGACGCGCACGAGTGCGAAGGGCGCCGTCTCGTTTTTCGTGCTCGTACTCGTATCTCGTAATCGGGCGATTTAAGGGAAAACACGCGCCTTTCTATGTTATTGACTCTAAACACGGTGCGCTTTTTGTTTCTTGGGGGTCACAAGCAATCTTCGCTTGTCGCACCAACGCTGAAGCACAGTGTGATCAGCCCGCTACGTGTTCAATAAACATCATGTAGAATGCAATCATGCGCCCGAAGGCTTCCACACTGATGCGCTCGTTGGGTCCGTGAATACGCTCGAGGTCTTCTACACTGAAATCCAGCGGCAGGAAACCGTATCTATCCTCCGCCACTTCGGCGTAATGGTGGGTATCGCTGCCGCCAAGCATCATTGCCGGCGCCACAATGGCTTCTGAAAACACCTGGCGAATCGTTTCCTGCAACGCCGCGAACGCGGGTCCGTCCGTACGCGCCATGGGCGGCGATTCAACCGGACGCCGCAACGGGCGCACTTCAATTCGGTCATCGTTAATAGTTTCGCGAACACGACCAATGACCTGTTCGATGGTTTTGCCCGGCTTTGGCCGAAAATTGACCACCGCCCGCGCTTCAGCCGGCAATACGTTATCTTTTATCCCGCCTTCCATGATGGTAACCGCCGTGGTGGTGCGAATTGCGGCGTCCGTGGCGCGCGCGCTTGCCAGCTGACGCATTACGAGGGGTTTGGTCAGCCATAGATTGGCGAACACCACATTCGCGGGAAACGGCATCTCCGGGCCGAGATACCGAAACATAAGCCTGACAGGTTCAGGGAGACTTGCCGGCATCGGGTTCTCCTCGAGACGCGTTACCGCGCGCGACAAGATGCCAAGGGTCGTCTCGCGGGGCGGCGTCGAGGCATGTCCCGGGTTGCCGCGCGCCGTGAGTTCAAGCGACAGATACCCCTTTTCAGTGAGACTGATAAAGGCAATGGGGACGTCCAAGCCCAATAACGCGCCGTCAATCACGGCCATGCCCTCGTCCAGCGACATCTTGGCCGTCACCCCTCTGTCGCGCAGCGTTTCCGCCGTCTTTGCCGCGCCGTTCCAGCCGCCCACCTCTTCATCGTGACCAAAGCACAGGTAGACTGTTCTTTCCGGTACAAATCCATTCTCAAGCAGGGTTTCAACCGCCTCAAGGATGCCAATCATGCTGCCCTTGTCGTCCAATGTCCCACGCCCCCATATAAACCCGTCGGCAACCGCGCCGCTGAAGGGTGGATGTTCCCATATCGCGGCGTCCGGCGCCGCGACTACATCCTGGTGGGCAAGCAAAATTAGCGCCTTCTCCTCTGGCGCCGCGCCGCGCCATGTATATAGAAGGCTATAGTCAGATACCGTTTCTTTTTCAAGCCGCTCGTGGACAAGCGGAAATCGTTGCTCCAGTATTTCATGGAGTCTGGCGAAAGGTTCAAAGTCCCACAGATGAGGTTCCTCATAGCTGATGGTTTCCTGACGCAACGCTTCCTGGAGACTTGTCACGGCACGCTCCAGGTTGATTTCGGGCAACGCCCGCGGGGCCGGCGCGACCTGCATTGATGTGAAAGTTATCGTATTGAAGGCCAAAACACCGAAAAGCACTACAGCTGTCGCAATAAGCGCCAAAATGACGCCAAGAACAATTCGTTTCATGATACGCCTTTCATTTTGGAAATAATCCATTACATTGTCAAGGATAATAGCATAAACGCTTTCTCTGTTTCTTGGGAAATAGATGTTCCCGGGATAGTGGCATCATCATTGCCGCACAATGTAAAATGCCACGGGCCTGGCTCTTGTGCGCCTGTCGCCCGCCCCCCCTCATGATATATTACATGCTCACCAGAAAAACGAAGGACTTATTTGATGCCCAAAGTAAACGTCTGGATTTTATGTGTCCTCGCAACTTGCGCTTCTGGCGCTTTATCCGCGCCGCAGGATGACATTGTCTTACTTGAAAACGGCGACCGCATTTCCGGCGCAATCACTTCCATCAATGGCGGCAACATACGGATTGCCACGCCGTATGCGGGAGAACTTACGATTCAACTTGATGCCGTAGCGGCCATTGAAACGAACAGCCCCCGAGCGCTTGCATTGTCAGAGGGACACCGCCTGGTGGGGGCGTTAACCCAGGAAGATGGCGTCTCCGGGATACGCACTGACGACGGTTTTCATCCAGCGCAACCCTTGGAAGTGATTGCGCTGGCGGAAGACACGGAAACGCTCCATCAGTTGCTGCATCCCCCTGCGCCTTCCAAGTGGAGCGGAACAGTGGAGGCAGGCTTGGCGCTTCGCAGCGGAAACACTGATACAACGGATTTCAAATTCGCCGCGGGCGTCAAGCGAACAGGCGACCGAAATACGCTGGCCCTCAATTTCGAAGCCGCTTATGGTTCCAGCGACAACATCCTCAATACACGTCGCTTCCAGGGTACTTTCCGCTGGCAATATTATTTACGTGAACGCCTCTACTTGTATACCATCGGGTTAGCGGAGCGAGACGACGGACGCAAGCTCGAGCACCGATTGCAGGGCGGCGGCGGCCTGGGTTATGACATCATCAAGCGCGAGAACCGAACGTTGTCGGGCGACCTTGGCGTCACATATACGCGCGAACAATGGGCGCCTTTCACGCCTTGGGAACGCGACCAGACACGCAACGCCATACGCGGCGGGGCCTATAACCGGTTGTACGCCGCCATTGCAGCGTTCGGAGAAAACGACGGGCAGCCCCTTCGCAAAACAATAGAACAAGTACGTCATATCCTCGCGGATATACGCTATCCCTTGCGTGAATACAACAAACGCAATGAGGCGTATGCAAATCTACGGATTGGCGTTAATTATTCGCAGCGTATCTTCCGGGCAAGCACACTGAGTGAAGAGTTGGTACTGATGCCAAACCTTGAGGACATAGGCGAGTTCCGCGCCGTCTCCGAACTGGCGCTCACAACACCGGTAACCGACACATTGAGCCTGCGCACATCCTTGAAAACCGAGTACGACAGCCTGGCGAAAGAACGCGGTGTGGATAGATGGGACAATACGCTGATGACGCAAATACGATACAAGTTTTAGGCCGTTGCCTGAACGGTACGCACGGGCGCAATGAAGCTGCCGCCCTCTCCCCAGGACAGGAACTGCAACCAGATAAGAAGATACGCGCAGAGGACAGTTCGTCCGCTTACGCGATAATCGTCCGAGCGAAAGACGAATCACCACCCTTTATGCGCACACATCGTCAATTGCAATCAAAAAGATGGGCGTCCGGTTTCCGTATACTCATTCCCCCAGCGTATTGGGCGGCTGTTTTCCTTCACGAATACTACTACGAATTACGCCGGTTTTTCGATACTTTTTACCAAATCTTTACGGACCGGGTACGTTCGGTTCCCATACTCAATGTGCCAATACGGGTCACGGTCCACAACACTACTTGCCGGTTGGGTGAGCCCGCTGTGAAAATGCACCGTATAAGTGTTTTTGGACTGTGCAGGCTGCCTGCGCACCTGCGGATGTGCGCTATGGCGCGAAGCAAGAATGGTAAGGTTTGGACGTACCGCCCCGCCACCGTACCCCTGCTCGAATCGAAGCACTTTCTTTACGTAATCCTGTGTTTCTTTGAAAGGCGGGATGCCGTTATGACGTCTCACATTTTCAGGACCGGCATTGTAAGCGGCGAGCGCAAGACGCTTGTCCCTGAAAATCTCCAACATGCGCGCGAGGTACTGTGTGCCGCCCGCTACATTTTGGGTGGGATCAAAAATGTCAGTTACGCCCATTTCCGCGGCAGTGCCGGGCATCAACTGCATTAAACCACGCGCGCCGGCGTGCGATATCGCATTGGGATCAAAATTACTTTCCGCGCGAATCACCGCATAAATAAGCGCTTCATCCACCCCATATATACGCGCATAGCGCGAAACGATACTACGTAGACTTTCGTCGGTCACCACTTTTGGCTGCGTACGCGAAGTCGGCCTGTATTCAGCCGGGAGCGGGATGCGTTCATATTTGACATCCACTTCCACGTAATCGCCCCGGTGTTTGTATTTCTCGGGCCGGTTCGTGAACGTCATCGTGCCGTCATTATTCTGAAATTGGTGTAGTGTGCGATCGCCGCGTCGCCTGTCCTGCTGGCTGGCAAGTGATAAACGCGCGTCCTGCTCACCCGGGGCAACGCAAACGAAAATCATGTTCAGCGCCACTATGACGACAAGGGTCTTCACCTGTGTACACATATAAAACATAAATCTCCATCTTCACATTACCAACAAATTATGTCAAGAGTATACCATGTTACAATAGTTGAAGCAACCATTTACTTTTTTGATTTGCCAACAAACAGGCTGATAAGGTAAACGCCTGTACTCATGTCAACCTTGGGAGTTCGATGCTTATGGATGCCGCCAATTTCTTGACCAATGAACCATATTTCAACCGGGAGGAACGCACCGGCGGTTTTCAGGAAGTATGGTATTTGAAGTTCAACAATGTTGAAGCCGCAAGGGCGCTTTGGTTGCGCTTTACTGTGTTGATACGCAACGACAAGTCAAAAGAGGTCGCAGAAGTATGGGCTATTTTTTTCGAGGCTAACGATGCCAGCGTCCATAAGGTTGGCATCAAGAATACCTGGCCCATTGCCAGTTTTGAAAATATGGAAACGCAGGGATTGCGTATTGAACACAATAGCCTGCTTCCAGACCGCACTGAAGGAAGCGTTTCAGATGACAACCACCAACTGCGCTGGTCTCTGTTCCTGAAACCATTGAATAACCTGCAATTCGATTTTGTGCCCGCAATGCTGCCGCGCTTCAAACTGGTCAAGAACACAGCCGCTACTGTCTATGAGAACCTGGCCTTCAGTGGCTGGTGCGAAGTGGACGGCGCCCGTTATGAATGGACGAATGCGCCGGGCATGCAAGGGCATCTTTCGGGACCGCGCAATGGCCATTCCTGGGCCTGGGGGCACTGCAATTGTTTTAGCGACCCCTCCGGCGCATACGCTCCCGTCGTCTGGGACGGCCTCTGCGCGCGCGCACCCCTTGGAAAAGGGGCAGCGCCGCCCTTGACCAGCATGTTTTTTCGCATTGGCGATAAGACGTATCACGTGAATACGATGCGCGACGTGCTCCGTTCCCGCTCCCACTACGATTTTGACCAGTTTACTTTTCGCGTCAAGAAATGCGGCGTCTTATTTGAAGGAACCGTTTCGGCGCGTCTTGAAGACTATGCGGGCGTCACGTATGAAGATACGGACGGCTCGTTGCTTTATTGTCACAACTCAAAAATATCGGATATGATCCTCTCGGTGACCCACGCAAACGGCGCGACAACCGAGTATAAGGCCAATCGCGCCGTAGCATACGAAGTTGTCAGCCGTGAAGCGCACCCGAACGTGCCGCTCCTGATATAGTTCTCATACCCATTAACTCAGGAACAGGTCACCATGACGCTCTGCGTTCCCCTTAAACCGAAAAAGCAGTACCTACCGTTCATGTTCTTTGCGGCGCCGCTGGAAACACTTGCAATGTAAATACGGCGAGGGCTGACGCGTCCGACCACGTCCGAATACCCACCGAAAAATCAAACTGTGACAAGGGCGCGCCCTTTTTCTCAACAAACAGACATCGGGATTTGTTACCCTGTTTCATTATGGTTTATGATTACCTGTCGGCAGTCGCTCACCTGAGCGGCTGCGCATTAGTTTTTTATCCTCAAATCGGGTGGAGATAAACGCGTATGCGGATTCTTATTACAGGCGGCGGGGGCTATCTTGGCTACTGGACCACCTTGACTGCGCTTGAAGCAGGCCACGACGTGCGCATATTTGACCGGTTCTGCTTTCTGCCGTCAACAACTAAGCCACAAGACCTGTTCTCTTCGCCTGAGCTGGCCAGACGGCCTGAACTGATTACAGGGGATATCCGCAGAGTCCAGGAAACGGAAGGGTTGTTCGCGGATGTTGACGCTGTGATTCATCTGGCGGGTCTCTCCAGCGATCCCACGTGCGACCTGGATGCCGAGATGACGCACGACGTGAATGTGGAAAGTACGCGAGAATTGGCGCGACAGGCGATTCAGGCAGGTGTGGGGCGCTTCGTGTTTGCCTCCACCTGTGCGGTTTACGGCCAGGGCGTATTCGAGATACTGGACGAGGAAAGCCCCGCCAATCCCATTTCCGTTTTTTCACGCAGCAAACTGGAAGCGGAAACGGCGCTGTTGTCGCTGGGGACGACCGGCTTCACGCCTGTAGTCGCGCGTATGGGCACCCTGTTCGGATACTCGCCGCGGATGCGTTTTGATCTTGCCGTCAACCAGATGGCCGCCACCGCCATCAGACAGAAACGTATTCTTGTCCGGGGCGGCGGCAATCAATGGCGTCCCTTTCTTCACGTTCGCGACGCGGCAAGAGCGCTGCTGCTCCTGCTTAACGCGCCCGTTGCGGACGTAGCCGGCGAAATTTTTAATGTAGGCGCCGACGCCCAAAACATCCGTATACGCGACTTGGCCAATACGGTTGCGCAACAGCTGGGAAACGTTGCTGTGGATGTGGCAAGGGACGATGACGATCGGCGCACATACCATGTTCGTTTTGCCAAGATCGTGGAGAGACTCGGATTTCAATGCGCATATTCCGTTGATACTGGCATATCGGAGATTAAGGAAGTGCTGGTTTCGTCAAACATCAACCCTTTCGACGAACAGTATTTCAATGTTGACCGTATGAAACGGTTGCGCGCGTTGCCCGTGGACGCGGGCGGCGAACCTGTGGCCGCGCGATTTATTCCGTTGAGCAAGCCCGGGCTCGGCGAGCAGGAGGAACAGGCTGTAATCCAGGTGTTGCGCAGCGGCTGGCTGACATCAGGCCCACAGGTGAAAACCTTCGAGCAGATGTTTTCCGAAACCGTTTCCGCGCCACACGCCATTGGCGTATCCTCATGCACGGCTGCCCTGCATCTATGCCTTGTGGATGCGGGCATACAGCCCGGCGATGAAGTGATTATGTCGCCCATTACCTGGGCGTCCACAGGCAACACAATTATTAACATGGGCGCAAACGTGCGGTTTGTTGATGTTGACCCGCGCACCCTCAATATGAACCCCGATTTATTGGAACAGACGATTACCGAACGTACAAAGGTCATCATGCCCGTACATATTGCCGGGCATCCCTGCGACATGGACGCCATCCGCGCCGTTGCCGAAAAGCACGGACTGTGCATTATCGAGGATGCGGCGCACGCGCTTGGAGCCCGGTACAAGAACGAGCCTATAGGCGCGCGCGGCCCGGCATGTTTCAGTTTCTATGCCATCAAGAATATCACGACCATGGAAGGCGGCATGATTGCGCTCCAGGATGCGGACGCGGCAGCGCGCTTGCGGGTACTCGCTTCAAACGGCATGGCCGCCACCGCCTGGGACCGCTATGGCCGAAGCGCTATCGCCGCGCCGCCAGAAGTGATCGTGCCGGGGTACAAATACGCTTTAGGAAACGTCAATGCTGCCATGGGCGTTGCCCAATTAAAAAAGTATAAGATGTTCGCGGCAGCGCGCGCGCGCATTGCTGACATGTATACCGCTGTACTGTCCGACCTCGATGAAATAGAGATTCCCCAGGTAGCGGATTATGTGGAGCATGCCTGGCACTTATTCATTATTCGGCTGAAACTGGATAAGATCGGGCGTACGCGCAACGAAATCGCTTACGAACTTCGGCGCGAAAATATCGGAACAGGCGTACATTTCTATGGACTGCATTTACACCAATTCTATCGCGATACACTTGGCATTCGAGCCGAAGAATTCCCGGAGGCAACGCGTTTATCCAATGAAATCCTGTCACTTCCGTTGCATCCGGGATTAAACGACAAACATCTGAATGAAATCGTAGCCGCACTGAAAAAGGTGCTTTCCTGGCATGGATAACCAGGATATGAGGTACATGACATTAGCGTTGCAGATATAACCGGTTAAGCCCCTTTTTTTATATCAGGCGCAGTGCGCTCGATTCGTTAACGTCCCTGTCGCAGCAACAAGACTCCAGTAAACGTGGGTGATTACAAATGCTGTTTTTGGCAAACATGGAATATGTTTCACCAAACAGATACAATATGTCTCAGCGTAATGCTCCCCATCACACAAAAGCCCTTACCCTGATACATAAGGAATCCCATGAAATTACCTGTACTCATGATTGCTCTATTGCCAGGCATTTGCCTGGCTGCCGACGCGCTGGAGGCGGGCGCCGCCAAAGTGGATATCACCGCGCCTGTCGGCACACCGCTCAGCGGCTATGGCGCGCGCATGGGCCGCTGCTCCACCTCTGTACATGATCCGATATGGTCGCGAGCGCTTTACCTTGATGACGGCGTCACGCGCCTGTTCCTCGTAAGCGCAGACCTTATCGGCATCATGCCCGAACTGCGCGAACGCGTAATCGAACTAACGGAGGGCCTGGCGCAGCCGGAAAACATTTTTTTGAGCGCCACGCACACGCACAGCGCACAAGGTGCCATGACGCGCAACATACCAATTCGCTTTGTCTCAGGACGATACATGCCCGAAGTGCTGGAGCAGACTGCGCAGGGGATTGCCGACTCCATGCGCAACGCCTACGATAA
>SLFT01000037.1 GCA_007124105.1 Candidatus Hydrogenedentota bacterium
CGCATTATACCGACCCGTCATGCAGGCCTTTATTTCCACCGAAACGAAGCGCTGCAATACCAAAAATCCTCGGCGCGTTTTCGGTCGCAATTGCTGCTGGACGCCGAGAAACGTATCTTGCGAATGTACGCCAAACCCTCTTTGGATTCGGTTCCCGACCTTACCCGGCAGCGTAACGCGCTCTGGTATGAATACACCCTGGCGCCGCTGTTAAAGGCTTTGGAATCCAAGACCGCAACAAAAATGATCTTGTGCTTCCAAAACAAAGGCGCCATCACCGACCTGCCAGACAAATCCAGTGTGGAAGCGCCCGTGACAGTGAGCCGAAAAACATTCAAGATGGGAAAAATAGGGCTGTTGCCGCGTTTCCTGAAAGGATTCTTCTGCGCCACCAAGGAAAGCGACCGTCTTACTATAGAAGCGGCGCGCCACAAGTCCTATGAGCATGCATTGCAGGCGCTGGTTGTGAACCCCTTTGTCTCCTCCGTTGACAAAGCGCGCGAATACCTGGACAAGGCCATACGTCAGGACAAACTGGAACTCCACTGATACCGCAGGATTTCTCTGATTTCCTACATCCGGCCATGAAGACAGGCTTTCAGCGCCTCGTCAATATCAGGATAGCGCCACGTAAATCCTTTTTGCTCCAGTCGTTGCGGCGTCACACGTGAACTGGACAACAACAGTTCCCTGCCCATTTCACCGAGAAGCAGTTTAATGGCGAAGGCGGGCGCGGGCAATATCGCGGGCCGATGCAGCGCCGCTCCCAGTGCGCGCGCAAAGTCGCGGTTTTGAACTGGATTAGGCGCTACAGCGTTGACGGCGCCCTTCATACGCCTGGCGTCCATGGCATACAGCATAATCCCGACCGCATCCTCCAGGGCTATCCAGCTCATCCAATTGCGCCCCATACCCAAGGGACCTCCCAGTCCCAGCCGAAACACGGGCAACATCCGCGGCAACGCGCCGCCCCGTCCGCTTAACACCATGCCAAAGCGCAGATGTACAACTCGTATACCCGCTTCAACGGCAGACGCGGCAGCCTGTTCCCAGGCGGTGCATACCTCGGCCAGGAACCCCTGTCCCGGCCCCGAGTCTTCCGTCAACTGCTCGTCCCCGCCATCGCCGTAGTAACCAATGGCCGAGGCGCAAATCAACGTCTTTGGTTTCTGTTCAAGATTTGCCAAGATGCGACACAGCAGTGTTGTGCCCGTTACGCGACTGCTGTAAATGCGTTTTTTCTTGTCCGGCGTCCATTTCCCGCTTGCGATATTATCGCCGGCCAAATGCACCACTGTCCTGAAACCTTCCAGTGCGGCAGGGTCCAAGGTTCCCGACGGTGGATGCCAATATATACGCGATGGGTCAGACGCCAATACGCGCTGTCGGGTCAGATGCGCCACCGGCACACCGTCACTCTCAAGACGCGATGTCAGCGCAGCGCCAATCAGCCCGCCGGCGCCGGTTATCAGAACACGCATGCCAGCATCTCCCGTTGTATCCGCGCATTAACGCAAGCCGTCCTCGATACAGCGCCACACGCTGTATTCTCAGTCAGTTTCCGAAATGCTGGAAATAATCTTATGCACCAGTCCGTATTTCAGCGCCTCCTCGGCATTCATCCAGAAGTTGCGATCACTTTCGCGCGCCACATTTTCCTCGGGTTGACCCGTTTCGGCGGCGATAAGTGCGTTAATGCGCTTACGTATCTTAAGGATTTCCTGCGCTTCGATACGAATGTCTGCCGCCTGACCGCCGGCGCCGCCGCTGGGCTGGTGCAGCAGGAATCGTGTATTGGGCAGCGAGAAACGCTTTTCGCGCACGGCGCCCAACAGGATAGGCACGGCAATGCTCGCTACCCAGCCCACGCCGATAGCGACAACCGGCGATGCCACAAAGCGCATTACGTCGTGAATGCCGTATCCAGAGTCCACATGACCGCCAGGCGAAGAAATAATTACCTTGATGGGATCGTGAGACTGGTTATCCAATACAAGCAGTTTTGCAATTACGTCCTCGGCAAGTTCCGGATTTACTTCGCCAGTAACCATCACCACACGCGACTTCAGCAGCATCGCGGTCATGGGCGATTCCTTTTGCGGTTCTTCACCGCACTGGTGCGTTATGCTCGCGCCCGTGAAAAATGAAGGGCCATATTGTTTCATGTTGTCTACCTTAACTGTGCAGAAAATTGAATTAGAGAAATGGCATGTATGATCACAGCGACATTGTGCCATGCCTGCCACGATTGGTTCAAGCGGCGCGTGTACGCCCAAAAGACCAAAACGCGATCAACGCGCCAGCGCCCCCTTTCACAGCGGTTGACTTGGCCGAAGTCGCAACAAGTTCAGCCGGTTCCGACAAGCAAGAGTCCAAGGCACATGATCGCGATGCCCGCAATCTTTGGCCTGTACGCCGGCTCGCCCAGTATAACAACCCCAAGTCCCGCACCCAATGGAATGCTAAGTTGTCGAAAGGCTACAACATAACTTACGTTGTGTACAAAGGCCATGGAGATAAGCACCAGCGTATACGTACCATAGATGCCAAGGCCTGTGATCAGCGCTGTCCGCTTATGAAAGCGCACAACCTCACGGAAACGAGCGCGCCCCGTTGCCGCCGCTCCAACAAACAACGTCAGCCACAAAGAAGCGCTTAACGACTCGAGGCAAGCGTAGATGATGGTGATGGAGACCGTATTCAGGTTGCCATCCAGGGCGATTCTAAGCTGTCTGAGCGCCTCGTCGTCTGTCATCGAATATGCTGCGGTTGCAAAAGCCGCCGCCAACCCCAACATACAGGCGGCATTCAGATAATTTTTGAGACGCAACGCGGAAAAACGCTGGTGCGGTATCAGGGAGCATCCAGCCACAACCAGTACGATACCGACAACGCATTGGCCGCTCAGTTGGTCCTGGCGTCCAAGCATGAAGGTAACCGCCGTGACAACAACAATAGAAACA
>SLFT01000106.1 GCA_007124105.1 Candidatus Hydrogenedentota bacterium
GCTTTGCCTTCAACCATCCGGTCTCGAATGCAATAGCGGCCGTGTTCCTGATGCCCCCGCTTTACCTTGCCTGTAAACAATACGCCGCATTCAAAGCAAGACACAACCACTGGCTGTTGTCCTATTTTTAGTATGCCAAAAGCATTTAGTCGCACAAATGGGTTGTGGTGAGCCGGTGAAATTTCTGGGTTAGCCAAGCCGGGCCATAAGAAATACGCCTCTCGGACAGGAATAAAGGCAACACAAAAAGGTGTTTTTCAGGTTAACAGAAACCTATGCACGAAACGCAAACAAGACGCGTTGCCTTACGAAATGCATCCTTTCGGAGAAACACAATGATCAGCCCGCTCAAATATTGGATAAGCAAAGGCTTTGAGAAGCCTTTGACGTATCACCTTGCCGTGCTGGGGCTGGTTTTGTTTCTGCTGGTTGCAGTGGCTCACGATATTATCCCCGGTTTACATATTGAGGATGAAGGCGGCAACGAAGTAGTATGCCCCTTCTGTAAACTCATCTACTCTCCGGCGCTTCCCGTCATTGTTTTTCTTGTGATTTTGATTGTTTCGAATAAGCGCCCGGCAATCTGGGCGCCCCCACCGCGCCCGAAATTCGTTTCCATACGCACGCTCTCCTGTCGTGCGCCGCCACTGCTGTGGGCATGAGGAATAAGTGTCCACGTGTTTACGTGAAACGCTTTGTCTATCCCTTTTTCACCGGCATTGGTAACGGTGTGGCTCTTAACGCCACGCTGTCAGGGCGCACATTTCTAAAAGTGCATTACATACAACAGGAGAAGTGTATCATGAAGCGCAAAGGTTTTACGCTTATAGAATTACTTGTAGTTATAGCAATCATTGGCATTCTTGCCGCTATCTTGTTGCCCGCACTGGCGCGCGCGCGTGAGGCGGCGCGGCGGGCGAGTTGCCAAAACAATCTGAGACAGATTGGTCTCGTGTTCAAGATGTACGCCAATGAGTCTGCCGGCGAGCGCTGGCCGACCATGAAGAACTACGCCTGCAACGGACTGGTAACCGTTTGGGAACAAATATTTGATCCTGCTCAGGTGTACCCCGAGTACCTGACAGATTTCGAGGTAATGATTTGCCCGAGCAACCCCGACGTCAGCACTGCCCTGGAAACGTGGGACCGTGGCGTCACGGGCAGCGACAATCATGTAGCCATCGAGCCCTATCACAATAATGGGCGCGTGGACCTGTGCGAGGTCAGCGATCATCCCTACACGTACAAAGGGTATGTCATCACAAACGAAATGACCCGGGGCGACCAGGCGCATTTCGATGCCTTCGAAGACGCCGTTATCGCTTTCGGTCACGCCATGTATGACGACCCGTTTATTATTCATGACGACTGGACTGTCCCCGAGGGCCTTGGCGTTGGCGGAAGCACAACCATCCACCGCTTACGAGAAGGCATTGAGCGATTCTTCATTACCGACATCAACAATCCCGGAGCCAGCGCCATGGCGCAGTCCAACATTTATGTCATGGGCGACAATATCGCCGATGACGGCCACTTCAATCATGTGCCTGGCGGCTGTAATATCCTGTACATGGACGGCCATGTTTCGTTTGAACGCTGGCCGACAGGCGGTTCGGGGCCCGCAGGCAGCATTGACATTGGCGGCCGTGCTTTCCCAAACGGCGGCGTGTTCCCAATGAACGCCTATGGAATTGTCTTTCATGAAATGCTGCACGAGTTTTCCTTTGATCCCATTGACGGCGTCTTCAACCAGGAAGTGCTTTATCCCGGACCCTTCCCCGGCCAGATCCAGTAACAGGAGCGCATCATATAGTGTTGGCCGCCAGGATGTCAGCAATGCCTTGCCGTTTCTGGCGGCCGCCGCTTCTCTTTGGCATACTGGAGCGCGGCAAGGGAGAGTTTGCCCAATTGATGGCGTGATTGTTGCCGCGCCCACGCCTTGCGCCTTTTCGCTGGTGGGGTTCGTTCCGGCAAAGTGCTTGAGATGGCGTAAGATTCGCAGGCGCAACAGAAATCTGGTGAAATATCCGGGCTAGAAGCCGTGGTCATAAGCGGTACGCGCGGAGACGCCATAAAAAAAAACGCCCGGCGCACCATTATAAATAAGGCGCCGGACGTACAATCCCAACCATTGCAGCGTACTGGTCAGCGACGAAAAAAGAGTGTTATATCTACTCCAAAACCCAGATAACTTCCGCGACGACTTCGCCTGTCACATTTAATACGCCCTCAACGACAACACGAGTGCCTGCCGTCAAGTCTGCGGCCGTACCTGTAGGCGTATCCGCGTCGTTCAGTAGGAAAATATCCGCGTCCCCGTAATGCGCTAACACAGGCTCAGCGTCATCGCCAATAGAAATCTCCATTGTTTCGGCGTCAGGGGCGACGGACACGATACGGCCGTCAAGAAGCACGTCGGCAGGTTCTACGGAAATCAACGCGCGTAACTACGGCGTCCAAACATATTTACCGTCGTCGCCCGTCACGACTAGGTGTATCCCCTGGAAGACCAGGATAATAAGCGAATTCTGATTTTCAGGCACAACAAATGTTTCAGAGACAAACAAACGACTGTCTGCAGTTAAATGAATGTTGGTAATGACCTCCTCAGGATTTGCCGTGAGAATCATGCGCGGATTCTCAATGGAAAGCCGGATTTTTGTATATGTACCCGCCGGGATATTCGCTGTGGAAATAATCTCGGATACCCCCATCAGATCAAGCAGTTCAATGTCCTTTTCGCCACTGAAAGCAATGACTCTATTGCCTCCAGCCCCACCGCCGACGCGGTCCAGCGAGATTTCCGTCAGTGTGACAACAAGACTTTCAATGGTCTCCACGTCAATACCGCCTTTGGAAACAACGAACGCCTTTTCTGCGTCCAGGTCTGTTGACAACAACACTGTCTGAGTGGTTTTTTCCGGGCATCCCGACAACGCCAGGGCCACAGAAAGCAC
>SLFT01000324.1 GCA_007124105.1 Candidatus Hydrogenedentota bacterium
CGGGTCCACGATGAGCACAGTGGCCACGCTATCACTGCGACAGTATACCACAAAAACTATGTTGCGCCTATCTGGCGACAGCAATAAATTTTGGACGAAACCCGTGTCGTCATGGCGCGGCGTCTCCATGTCAGCCGCCCTTGTCTGCTCTCCCCCGCTTTCAAAAGTTGACTGTTTTCAGGCGTTAATGATACTATGCGCTTCATTCAACCCCTTTCCCGTTCGTACTGGAACACACAACGCGCAACGCTCGTAAAGCGGCGGTTTACCGTATTTATGCGTGGCGCGAATTTCCGGAGGCTGTTATGCACCCTTATCGCACGCATACCTGTGGCGCATTGCGCAAAGAAGACACGGGCACAACCGTGAAACTGTCCGGCTGGGTCCACCGCAAGCGCGATCACGGCGGTGTTATTTTTATAGATTTGCGTGACCATTACGGGCTGACCCAGGTGGTGGTGAACCCGGACGCGCCTTTTTTCGCCGAGGTGGAGAAAGTGCGCAATGAAAGCGTTATCACCGTGGAGGGCGAGGTGGTGGCCCGCACCGAGGATACGGTGAATCCAAATATGGACACAGGCGCCATTGAGGTGGTGGCGAGCAGTTACCTGCTCGAGTCCGTCTGCGATTCGCTGCCCTTCCCGGTGAACCAGGAGCTGGACTGTCCCGAAGAAACACGACTCAGCCATCGCTTCCTCGATCTGCGGCGCGAGCGTATGCACGGCAATATCCTGTTGCGGTCGCGCGCAACCGCGCTGGTGCGGCAGCATCTGGTGGAACGGGGCTTTGTGGAATATCACACGCCCATCCTCACCAGTTCGTCGCCCGAGGGCGCCCGGGATTACCTGGTTCCGAGCCGGCTGTATCCGGGACACTTCTACGCGCTGCCCCAGGCGCCGCAACAGTTCAAACAGCTGCTGATGGTATCGGGCTTCGACAAGTATTTTCAGATAGCGCCGTGTTTCCGCGACGAGGACAGCCGCGCCGACCGCAGCCCGGGCGAGTTCTACCAAATTGATATGGAGATGTCCTATATTACACAAGACGACCTGTTCGCCGAACTTGAGATGTTGATGGTGCGCCTGTTCAAGGAACTGTCGAAGAAACGCATCGTTGCCGAGGTGTTCCCGCGCATCGCCTACCGCGACGCCATGGAATGGTACGGCACGGACAAGCCGGACATCCGCTTCGACATGAAAATGGCGGACTGTACGGACATCTTTCAGGATTGTGAATTGAAGGTGTTCAGCAATCAGACCAAAAGCGGCGGCGCCGTCAAGGCGCTCACCGCAAAGGGCGCGGCGGGCCAATCCCGCAAATTCTTCGATGACATGGAACGCTATGCCCGGTCGGAAGGCGCGAAAGGCCTGGCCTGGCTTGCGCTGCGCGAGAATGAGATGAAGGGGCCCATCGCGAAATTTATGAGCGACGGCGAAAAACAGGCGCTTATGGAACGTACCGGCGCGGAGGAAGGAGATGCCCTGTTCTTCGGCGCGGGGCCGCGCGCTGCCACCAACGACTTGATGGGCAAGGTGCGTCAGATGCTGGGCATTAAGTTGGCGTTGGCCCCCCCCGACACGGTGGCCTTTTGCTGGATAGTAGATTTTCCCATGTTTGAGACCAACCCCGACACGGGTCAGACCGAATTCAGTCATAATCCCTTCTCCATGCCCCAGGGCGGCATGGACGCGCTCACAAACAAGGACCCCCTTGATGTGCTCGCCTACCAATACGACATTGTCTGCAACGGGATCGAACTGTCCAGCGGCGCCATACGCAACCACCGTCCGGACATCATGCTGAAGGCTTTTGAAATTGCCGGGTATCCCGAGGAGACGGTAAAATCCAATTTCCCGGCATTGTGGAAAGCGTTCCATTACGGAGCGCCCCCTCACGGCGGCATCGCGCCGGGACTCGATCGGATCATCATGCTGCTGGCCGACGAACCGAATATCCGCGAGATCATCGCGTTCCCGCTGAATCAACGGGCGCAGGACCTGCTGATGGGCGCGCCAAACACGGTCGAGCCGCGTCAACTGGAAGAACTGCATATTGAAGTAAAACTGCCTCCGGAAACCGAGTAGTACGCGACCCTTCGCTTACTGCGCTGGCTTGCCTATATAATGGATACCCTGGAAAAAGATTTGCGCTTTTTGTCTGACGAGTTGCCTGATCGCCAGGCGCAGACAGACGAGGAAAAACGCGCCGCCCAGTACGTTTGCGAACGGCTGGGGGCTTCGGTCGAGAACGCGCGACGGGTGGATTTTCCCGGACTGGGCAATCAGCGCTTGTTGTTTCCCGCTTACTGCGGCGAATTTGTTTTTGTTTGTCTGGTTTCGTATTGGTGGCCGACAGTCGCGTTCTTTTACGGGCTTGCCATTTTCCTTGCTTACATGGCCGAATTCATCGGCTACCCCGTCTTCTCGCGTTTTCTCCCTCATTACGAGTCGTCAGGCGCGGTAGGACTTGTAAAATCGGGCGACGCTTCCTGCTTCCTGGTGTTCACGGCATACCTGGACACGGACGACAACCCCTTTGCGCGCCTGGAAGCGGGCCTGGCGAAGTATTATCTGCATTATGCCGTGATTCTGGCGATGGTGTGCGTAGTGGCAATCTGCGGGATTGACGCGCTGGGCATCATTTACAACCAGGTAAACCCGCATACATGGTGGATGCGCTGGGCGGGCTTAGGCGTGTTCTGCTGTTTCGCCCTTGCCGGACTTGTCCGCGCCATGGGGAGCCGAGAGAACAAAGGCGCGAACAACAACGCTTCGGGCGTGGCGGCCCTTCTTCACATTGCCGATAGGGTGCGCGAACATCCTTTTGAGGATGCGATCGTATTGTTTTACGCCGCCGGCAGTCATCACGCAAACATGGCGGGAATGCGAACCATGCTGACCGAAAACCTGGGGGTTGCGGAGAACGCGTTTATTATCAATATCGAGGCCGTTGGGGAC
>SLFT01000258.1 GCA_007124105.1 Candidatus Hydrogenedentota bacterium
AAGCCGGCGGCGCGTCCGCCGCCACGAGTTCGCCGTCATTCACACGGGGCGGCAACACCGCGTTGGGCGAACCGTCATATTGCCCATACTCCCGTGTAAACTCGGTCATGGCGCGCACATTTTCCGGTTTCGCGTCGTTCTGCATAATGGCCGATGCGTCCATGATATAGCCGCCGTCGGCGGCGGCAATATCAATCACTTGTTTGCAGGCGGCGCGCACTTCGTCAGGTGTGCCATAAGACAATATGGCGTTTTGAATACCGCCGCTCAGGCAGAATTTATCGCCCAGCGTCTTATGCGCCAGTTCGATATCGGAACGGTCCAGGTGGAACACAATGCTGCGGTCGGGCAGTTCCCGGAAAGATTCAAGATGATGGTCCCAACTGCCCTCCCCGTAGAAAAGGGTCTGATGCCCGCGCTCCCACAGCGCCTCGATGATGGGCTTGAGTGTGGGCCAATAATGGGAGTTGTACTGTTCGGGCGAGATGAAAGGGACACAACCTCGGTGCATCCAGAACCCTACGGGCACATAGCCTTCCGGGTCGGCGCCGGATACTGCGATGTTGTACAGGTGCGGCATGAGCGCCTCGCACGCGGCCAACACCTTGTCGGGCTGTGTAAGCATGTCCATACACAACCCTTCATATCCGCGCAGTTTGTCGGCAATAATATCGAATGGCGCCTTGAAAATGCCGGCAATGGCCGACACCGTGCCGGACTCTGCCCGCAACCGCGCGCCCTGGTCGGGGAACCCGAAGAAATAGTTGAGCATTGCCATGCCGCCGCGCACCAGCGCCAGATTGTTCCGATATGTGGCCGGTTCGCCCGGCGCCACGATTTCCGAGGAGACGCGGGGCAGCCAGGTGTTGTACAAAAATGCCGTTGGGTCTTCTATGAGCGCATCGTACTCATCGGGTTTCATGAACGCATTTTCGGCCGGCGGCTCGATATACTGGAACGCGGTATCTTTGGACACTTCCACGCCGGGCGAGCCGTAATAGCGCAACCCAAGCGCCTGGGTAAGGCCTGTCCAGACATAGACCATGTTCCCTACCGTAGCGTCCCAGTCAAAATCAGCCGCGGTGGCCCGGGTTGCCTCGAATGCCTTGTTAAAATCCTGGGTCACCTCCTGACAGGTATATCCTTTATACGTAGCAACAAACTCAGCGGCAAAAGGACGGACAGGCACACAGTCCGGCTTCTCATTGCGCATGGCGGTTACATAGCGGTTTAATCGTTCGAGGTAGCGTGTTTCCATGTTTTCGTTCATTGTTGTGTCTCCCACGTTTTTGAAATAAGGGGTCAGGGGGCAGGGATCAGGGGGCAGAAGAACCCAGCCGTTTCTTTATCGTACAGACCATTCGGTTAATCTCATTTAGCAAAGAAAGAAGGGGTGTTACCTCTTCATCTGTCAAGTAACCCAAGCGTTGCGCAATCAATAACTGCGTTTCAACCTCGGCGCGACTCCCCTGCGTGATTGAAAGAAATCTGATGTATTCGGCTTTCGCTTTTCTTGCATGCCCCTCTGCTATATTCGACGGTATGGATACCGCAGCGCGACGCAGTTGATTTGTTAAACCATACAGTTCATCTTTGGGGAATTTTTTTGTGCGTTTATAAACCGCTTCCACCAAGTCTATTGCCTTTTGCCACACTATCAAGTCCTGATAACTTCTGATTGCCTCACTGTCCATCCTTTCACGTATCATTACACTATCTTACCTTTCCGAAACTTCCTGTTCCCTGGCCCCTGCCCCCTGTTCCCTTCGCTGTCGTTGCGGCGCAATCTCCCGCCGGAACCGCGCCACCGCCCGATTATGTTCCTCCAATGTGCGACTAAAGGTATGGGTGCGTCCGTCGGCGTTCGAGACAAAGTAGAGATAACGCACATCCGCCGGGGCCATGGCAGCGCTCAGGCTGCTGACGCCGGGACTGCATATCGGTCCGGGCGGCAGCCCTCGGTACTTATAGGTATTATAAGGGGAATCAGTATCCAAATCTGCGTATAACATGCGTTCGCCGTATTTGTTCAGCGCGAACTGTAAGGTGGAATCCATTTGCAGCGGCATCTCGCGACGGATGCGATTGTAAATGACCTGCGCCACCAACGGACGTTCCTCGTCCACACGGGTCTCGCGCTCTACAATGGAGGCCACCGTAACAACATAGCGTTTGTCCAGATGCCGCGCGCCGGGATGGGCCTCGAGCAGCGCTGTGTATTCCTTCTCGAACTGCCCCACCATTCTTTCAATAAGCGCGCGCGGTTCGGGTTCCTTGTCGAAGAAATAGGTGTTGGGCATAAGGAACCCCTCGAGGGAGTCCGCCTCAATTTCAAGCCGTTCAATAAGATCGCGCGCGCGCGCCGTTTCAATAAATGTGTCGCCAAGGCCAAGCAGTTCCGCCATTTGTGGGATGGATAGGCCCTCGGGGATAGTAATTCGTATCTGGTTCGCCAGCAGATGGCGGGACGGCCCTTCCTGCAACAAACCCAGCAACTCCAGCGCGGACAGTCCCTTGTACAGCTCATAAGCGCCGTGCTGAATATGACTGTTGCTGCCCTCCACCTGCATGGCCAGCCTGAAAAAGCCCTCGTATTCGATAAGGCCGTGTTCGGCCAGTAAACGCCCAATATCGCGACCCGAAGCGCCGCTGGGCACCACCACCTCGACAGCGGCGCCCTTCTGCCCGGGACGGGTCACATAGTCATACACCAGGAATGCGCCGGCGCCGGCGGCAATCACACCCAGAAATAGCAGCGCCCATGTCCAGAGCATACATACCGCTACCATGCGCCAGAATGTCCATCTACGATGCGTTGGCGCGCCCCTGTTGTTTTTGTTTATTTCCGTCATTTATGCGTTCCTGCGGCGACCGCAAAAAAACATTCCGTAACTATCCCTACGCTATCTAGGCCAGCATATTGCGTTGCGACGCGCGGCGATCGAGCCAGGTTTGCAGGATCAGGGTGGCCGCTATTTTGTCCACCTTGCCTTTGCGTCGTTTACCGCGCGCGTTCATGTCCCGCGCCACACGATTCGCCTCAACCGTGCTGAAGCGCTCGTCCTGCATTACAATGTCCACATCCAGCAGGGCGCGTAATCGCTCTATCAACGCTTCCACGCGCCGCGCCTGTGGACCGGGCGCGCCATGCTGGTCCAACGGCATACCCGCCACTATCAGCACCGGATTCATGGGACGAACTTCTTCGGCCACCGCCGCCGCCATCTCGGTGTCCGTGCCGGCCGATACCACCGCATGGGGGAATGCCATCATCTGCAACGCGTCGCTGCGCGCAATCCCGGTGCGCGCTTCGCCTACATCCAAGCCTATGATAACGCCTTCGTCTGACATATCCCGATCATAGCAGATTGCATGAAGTGTTTGAAACAGCGCGCGCGCAGCACGCCCCAGTTTTATCGTCCCGCTCCCCTGAAACCTGGTTGCACCGGCCAGGTTTTAACGCGGCGGTATTGGCGCCTTAGTGCCGGCTCGGAAAACTTGAATTATTGGTAGGCCCTCGGACATTGTCTGGCGGTCGCGGACGACGCCATACCAGTATGTTCATTGTTTACGGGAGCGTCGTCAGGCTCATGCGCGGCAATCCCTTTTTTTGCGGGCAACGCCCGCTCGGTGCTTTAACGCTTATTTTCAACATCCCGCAAAATGTCAAGAATCTCTTTGACCGCGTTGTCAAGACCTATAAAGACAGCGCGCGCGATGATGTCATGGCCGATATTGACTTCAAAGAGTTCCGGGATAAGCGCCACGGGCATAAGATTGCGCACGGTAAGACCATGTCCGGCATGACAACGCAATGATGTCTGACCGATGGTCTCGGCGCTGTCCCAGAGCCGTTGCAGTTCTCGCTCCACGGCGTCGCCGCGCGCGTTGGCGTAAGCGCCGGTATGCAGTTCCACATAGTCTGCGCCGATTGTTGCCGATGCCTCAATTTGCCGTGGCTCGGGATCAATGAACATGCTTACTTTGATTTCATGCTCATGCATGCCCGCCGTCACCTCCGCCAGTTTCGCCTGTTGCCCGGCCACGTCCAGGCCGCCCTCGGTAGTAATTTCCTCGCGCTTTTCCGGCACCAGGCACACGACGTCAGGCTTCACGTCGTGCGCAATTGCGATAATCTCCGAAACAGCTGCCATCTCGAGGTTCATGCGCACAAGCAGCGTTTGCTTGAGCGCGTATACGTCAGCGTCCTGAATATGACGTCTATCGGCTCGCAAATGAACTGTAATCTGGTGTGCGCCGGCAATCTCACAGATTTTCGCGGCGGCAACTACATCCGGCGCACTGCCCCGTCGCGCTTGGCGCAATGTGGCCACATGATCAATGTTAACCCCGAGTTCTATCATGATTCGCTCCTTTTGACCAATACCACAGACCCGTCGTACATGAATTCCTCATGCGGGCCGCATAACTGACGTCATGCCTCCACGCGGAACGTCCCGCGCAAGATCGCATCGCTCATACGCGCCGCGCGCGCCATTGCCCTGACGTCGTGGACACGCACACAGTGTACGCCTTTGCTGATTGCGATTGCCACCGTGGCGGCCGTGCCGTCGCGTCTGTCCTCCAGCGGCGCATCGAGCACGGCGCCGATAGTGGACTTGTTCGATGTGCCAACAAGCAACGGAAAGCCGAGCGCGTTAAACGCGTCAAGCCGACGCAATAAGTCGAGATTCTGTTCCACTGTCTTCCCGAAACCGAACCCGGGGTCCAGCCATATCCGATTCTCAGGAATGCCCTTGGCAAGGGCATATTCAATTCGCTCTTGAAAGAACGCGCTGATATCCGCTACCGCATCGTCATACACAGGGTTGTTCTGCATTGTTTTCGGGGCGCCTTGCATGTGCATGATGACGCAGAAGCAGTGCGCGGCGGCAATAACTCGCGCCATGTCCGGATCGCCCCGCAACCCGGTAATATCGTTCACCATCACCGCGCCCGCGGCAAGCGCGCGTTCTGCGGTTGCCGCGCGCCAGGTGTCAATGGACACCGGCGCTCCAGTTGCAACGGCCGCTTCGACGGCAGGCAGCGCGCGACGTAATTCTTCATCAAGCCCGATGGGTTCGGCGCCGGGCCGCGAGGACTCAGCGCCCACGTCCAGAATATGCGCGCCCTCGGCGACCATGCGCGCGGCATGTGCGGCGGCATGTGCGGGGTCGCAATAGCGCCCGCCGTCATAAAAGGAATCAGGCGTGGCGTTCAGGATGCCCATTACCCGGGTGGCTGTTGTATCTTCAAGGATCGCTGTCAGTGATTCGTTCATGGCGATTCAATGGTTAAGGGACAGAACCGCAGCCTCGTTGGCAATTTACGGTTGAACGCTTGTTTCCAGGAATACGCGAAGCGACGTGTTCAGGCGGTCTCCGGCATTGCGCCGTCGGGCGCCGTGCCGTTCACTTCGGACAGATGCTTTTCAGATTTCGGCTTTGTCTCGCGTTTCTTCTTCTTGTCCGTCTTTTCAGGCTCATGCATCTCACGCTTCGGCAAGACTTCCGGACCGGCGCGCTCAATGATAAGCGCGTTGATTTCCTCGGATTCCAGGGTCTCGCGCTCGTACAACGCCTCGGCAAGCGCCTTCAGCACGTTCTCGTACTTTTTAAGCAAGTCCCGTGATTCTTTATAGCTGTCTTCGCATATACGATGTATCTCGCGGTCTACCGCGGACGCTGTCTCCTCGCTGAAATCACGCATCTTTGCGAAGTCGCGCCCAAGAAACACTTCGTCGGCGCTGCCAAAGGTAATGGGGCCCAGTTCGCTCATGCCCCATTCGCAGACCATCTTATGGGCCAGCTGGGTGGCGCGCTTCAGGTCGTTCGCCGCGCCGCTGGTGAATTCCTGGTAGATAATGTCTTCGGCCGCGCGTCCGGCCATCAACACGCGGATCATGGCCAGACAGTAGGACTTGGTCATGCTGTGCCGGTCCTCTTCGGGCAACCAGCTGGTAACGCCCAGCGCCATGCCGCGTGGGATGATGGTCACCTTGTGGACGGGATCAGCGTTGGGGAGCAGCTTGGCGACAAGCGTGTGGCCCGCCTCGTGATAAGCGGTAACCTGCTTTTCTTTCGCGCTGAGGATCATGCTGCGCCGGGCAGGCCCCATCAATACACGGTCTTTCGCGTCCTCGAGGGTCTGCATTGTCACCACGTCGGCCTCGACGTTGACGCGCGCGGCAAGCAGCGCGGCCTCATTCACGAGGTTGGCCAGATCGGCGCCGGTGAATCCGGGCGTTCCCCTGGCAAGTACGGCAAGCTCCACATCCTTGTCCACGGGTATTTTTTGGTTTTTGATGTGAATTTTCAAGATTTCCTCGCGACCTTTGATATCCGGATTGGGGATCACTATCTGGCGATCAAAGCGTCCCGGCCGCAACAAGGCCTGGTCGAGCACATCGGGGCGGTTCGTGGCGGCCATCAGGATTACACCGTCGTTTGTGTTGAAGCCGTCCATCTCCACCAGCAGCTGGTTCAGTGTCTGTTCGCGTTCGTCGTGGCCGCCGCCAAGCCCCGCGCCGCGTTGCCGCCCAACGGCGTCAATCTCGTCAATAAAGATAATGCAGGGCGCGTTTTTCTGCCCCTGTTGAAACAGGTCGCGTACGCGGCTGGCGCCCACGCCCACAAACATCTCCACAAAATCAGAACCGCTGATGCTGAAGAAAGGCACATCGGCCTCACCCGCCACGGCGCGCGCCAGCAGTGTCTTGCCCGAACCCGGCGGCCCAACGAGCAACACGCCCCGGGGGATTTTGCCGCCCAACCGCGAGAAGCGCTGCGGGTTTTTCAAAAACGCAATAATCTCCTCCAATTCCTCCTTCGCCTCTTCAACGCCGGCTACATCCTTGAAGGTAACCTTCTTCTCGCCCTGGTTGGCCATGCGCGCGCGGCTCTTTCCAAAGGACATGGCCTTGTTGCTGCCGCCCTGCATCTGCCGGAACATAAAGAACCAGAATACACCAAAGATGAGCACCAGCGGCAGAATGTTAATCAAGAGGCTCTGCCACACAGCGCTGTCCACCTCGTACTTATATGGCACATTCTGCGCAGACAGTTTCTGCCGCCACTCCTCGCGGAATTCATTGGTCTTGAATTCCATCGAGTTCTGATTCTCGACCGGGTTGTGGAAGTCCGCGCTAATTTGCAGTAGATTGGAACCAACCTCTTTGATGGAAACGGATGCGATATTGTCCGCGTCCAATTGCGCGATAAAATCCGGTTCGCTTAAAGGACGCCGCTGCTCCTGAAACCTCGAGAAGTTTGACAGGGCAAGCACAACGATAATCAGCAGGACTATCCACAGAGAAACATGTTTCAAAAAATTATTCATGCCACATTCACACGGTTATTGATTGCGAAAAAAGAAGACGCCATTAAAAACATCACTAAATAATACCATAAACACCATAGCCAAACACCACATGCTCTGATTATCTCTACACAACGCTGCGACAGGATTATAATCAGACAGCCTGTGCCGCTTCCAGAAAATGTGTCGTGCTCTTGAAAAAGCGTCTGAAAGGGCGTATGCTGTACGAAGATGGACCCAGCACCTGATGCGCCGACTTGCGTGTCAGTGGGGGGAGACCCAAGGAAGGAAGCCTCTTATGACGCCCGTTAAAGTATCTTTTGTAGGATGTGGCGGTATTGCGCATGTTCACGCTGACTATCTGCGCGGCCGCGAAGACGTAAACATCGTTGGATGTTGCGACACAAACGCGGAACGAGCAGAAGCGCTGAGCGCAAAATGCGGCGCGTCTGTGTTCAGGGACGCGGAGACGTTATACGATACAGCAAAGCCGCAGGCGGTGTACATTGGGGTACCGCCCGGCGCGCGCGGCCCCTGCGAGATAGAGGCGGCGAAACGGGGCATTCACCTGTTTATCGAAAAACCAGCGGCGGCCTCCCTGGATACGGCCCGCAAGATTGCGGCAGCCGTTCGCAAGGCAAAGGTTCTCACCTCGGTGGGATATTGCTTCCGCTACAGCGATCTCATGCATGCCGCACAACAGGCGTTAAAAGGGCAGGCCGTATCGCTGATCACAGGCAACTATCACTGCGGCATGCCGGAAATCCCATGGTGGCGACAGCGCGCCCAGAGCGGCGGCCAGATTGTGGAACAGACCACGCATATCATTGACGCGCTTCGATACCTGTGCGGCCCGGTCTCCGAAGTGTATGCCGTCGCCGCGCGCGGTTGTATGTCCCGGGTGAAGCATTACGACGTTGAGGACAGCAGCGCGGTGACGCTGCGTCTTAAAACAGGCGCGGTGGCGGCGGTCACTTCCTCCTGTGTACTGGCGCATTGTCCGGCGCGTATTGCCCTGGATATCATCACGCCGCAAAAGGCGGTGGTTTTTACGGGAAATGCGTTGCGTATCACAGAAGACCACAAAATCGTTGAACATCAGAGCGCAACGAACATGTACGCAGCGGAGAATGAGGCGTTTATCAATTCGGTGCGATTGGGAAAACGTACCGGCATCCGCGCCACGTACGCCGATGCGCTCAAGACGTTGCGCATTACATTGGCGGCCAATGAGTCCATTCAGACAGGGATGCCGATTACGTTGTAGCCGTTCCCAGCCGCTTATTGAGGGGCCAATAAGCCCAAGCGCGACGGCGGCGGTTGCGTCAATTTGTCTGGATACGGAATAATCGCATACAATGCCAGCGTCACAGCGTGTACGCATAGAAGAAGGGTAACCATAATGATCTATCGAAAACTGGGAACGAGCGACTTCAACGTTTCGGTGATTGCTTTCGGGGCCTGGCAAATCGGCGATCCCGAATTCTGGGGGTTGGACAAGGACGCCAACCCCAACGATGCCGTCAGCGCCGCTATTGACGGCGGCGTAAACCTTTTTGACACGGCCGAACTCTACGGCGGCGGCGAGTCGGAAAAAGTGTTGGGCGAAGCGCTGAAAGGCAAACGCGACGATGTATATATCGCCAGTAAGGTCGCGACGCAACATTGCACGCCCGACGAGGTGCGAAATGCCTGCGAGGCGAGCCTGCAGCGGCTTGGCGCCACGTGGATTGATCTCTACCAGATTCATTGGCCTTTCGATAGCGCCTTGTTCGAGGATGTCTACGCGGAATTGGAAAAATTGAAGTCGGAGGGCAAGATTCGCGAGATAGGCGTATCCAATTTTGGCCCACGCAATCTCAATGCCTGGATGAAAACCGGTACAGCGGTTTCAAACCAGGTGGGCTACAACCTGCTTTTTCGCGCGCCTGAATACGATATGATTCCAGCATCCCGCTATTACAATCTCGGTGTGTTGACTTACATGCCGCTGATGCAGGGCCTGCTCACCGGGCGCTACGAATCCATTGATGAAATCCCCATGCCGCGACGGCGCTCGCGCCACTTCTCCTGTTCCCGCGAGGGTACGCGCCACGGAGAACCGGGTCATGAAGAAGTATTGATGGACACCATAGAGGACCTGTTTGATTTTTCGGACGCTATTGGCGTTTCCATGCCCGCCCTCTGCCTGAGCTGGCTCATTGCGCAACCCGGGGTCACCTCGGTTATTGTCGGCGCGCGCAAGGCGGACCAATTGATCGAGAATCTGGAGGCCGCCGATCTGAATATCGGTCCCGCCGCCATTGCGCAGATCAATGAGATATCGTTTCCACTGAAAGTGACCATGGGCGGTAATTGCGATATGTGGGAGCCCGACGAAAACAGCCGTATCCAATAGAAGACGAACAGCAATATGATAACCTTTGTCATTCCCGTTTATAACGAAGCGCCCACCCTCGAGGCCCTGACGTCAGGGATTCGTGATAATGTGGGCGATTATGAATATGGCATCCTGTTTATTGACGACGGCAGTACCGATGATTCTTGGAAAATTTTGCGGGAACTGCGCGGGCAATCATCCAAGATTGAAATAATCCGGCTCCGTCGCAACTTCGGAAAAACAACCGCGCTGTCCCTGGGGTTTGCCTTGGCCCGGGGCGATATTATCATCACCATGGACGCGGATTTGCAGGACGACCCGGCGGAAATCCCGAAGATGCTGGTCAAACTGGAAGAAGGGTATGATGTGGTATGCGGCTGGAAACAGCGACGCAACGATCCCTGGCATAAGACGATCCCGTCCCGTGTCTTCAACGCCTGGATAGCGCGCACCTTCAAACTGCCGCTGCACGACGTCAACACCGGGTTCAAGGTCATGCGCGGCACGGTGGCGGCGCAACTGCCTCTCTGGAGCGACATGCACCGGCTGATACCGGTCTTCGCGGCGAACATGGGATACAAAGTCACCGAGATTCCCGTCAAACATCATCCGCGCAGGTACGGCCAGTCGAAATATGGCTTCGAGCGTTTTATTCGCGGCGCCATTGACGCTATCACAGCGGCATTCCTGACCCGTTACGGCGACGCGCCCGGTCAATACTTCGGGCGTATGATGTTGTTTTGTGTATTGCTGGTTGCGCTTGCGCTGCTGACCACGGTGCTGGTGGGCGTTGCCGTGCCCATGCTCTACAGTGAAATGCCGCATAATGAACAGCTGGCGCTGACAGCTATTGTAATGCTGGTGACGCTGGTAAGTCTGGTGATCATCGGCATCGGCGCTATCGGTTTCGGACTGGGACTGCTCGGCGAATTGCTGTTGCGCCGACTGCCCGCGCCGGACCCGCGACAATGCATCGCCGAATCGCACATGGGCAACCGCGAATAATCTTTGTCTACGAGAGACGCGAAGCGTTATGAGCGACCGTTCCGGCAGGCCCTCAACAAGGACTTGACCCTCGGATAATTTGGTTTATGATGGGCTGTCGGATGGCATTGGACACATCAAACGAGGAGACTATCATGGCATTGAAACGCCCCGCGCATCCGTTGGAAGGGAAAAAAGCGCCGGCTTTCACGCTCGAATCAAGCGCGGGGAAGAAGGTGAAGTTGTCTGATTTCAAGGGCAGTCTGGTGGTTCTGTATTTTTATCCGAAGGACAATACATCGGGCTGCACCGTCGAGGCCAGGGAATTCCGAGACGCCATCCCGGAATTCGATAAGGTCGGCGCGGTAGTGTTGGGCGTCAGCCCGGATTCCGTCGCCTCCCACTGCAATTTCATTGATAAGCACGAACTTAACTTCCTGTTATTGTCCGACCCCGACCATCTGGTCGCCGAAAAATACGGTGTCTGGGTCGAG
>SLFT01000088.1 GCA_007124105.1 Candidatus Hydrogenedentota bacterium
TATGGCCCGTCGGTTAAGCGTATCCGTAAGCGGATCATGAGTAGCCTGATAGGCCAGCGCGTCGCGCGCGCTAATGATCTCGGATTGCAGTTCAACCATTCTGCGTCCTACTTCCACGCGCGCCTTCAATTCCTGGGCGTTATACGGTTTGGAGATGAAGTCATTGGCGCCGCTCTCGAGCCCCACGACAATATCGCCTTTGTCGTCGCGCGCGGTCAACAGGATAAGATAAGGGGGATTGTCCGCGCTGTTCGCCTGGATGCGCTGACACACCTCCGGGCCGTCCATTTCAGGCATGTTCCAGTCGAGAATGGCGATTCGGGGCGCGTCGGGCCGTTGCATTGCCTCCAATGCCTCGCGCCCGTCACACGTAACGACGGGTGTGAACTCCCACTGGCGCAACATGGTCTCAAGCAAAACGCGCGAGGTTGCGTCGTCTTCCGCTATCAATACCTTCATATATTCTCCATTGCTTGCGCTGTTTCAGCAAAGCATTTCTCAATCTCTGGAAGTAATGCTCTCATGGCCTCGCAGTCCCCCCCCTTCCCCGCTGTTTCCATTGCCGCGGCAACGGCGCTCAACACGACGGCGCCCGCGTTGGCGGCGGCCCCCTTAATAGTATGCGCCTGTCGCGTTGCGCTGTCAACGTTGCCTGTCGCCAGCTGCTCGCGCAACGCTTCCAATTGTTGCGGCATATCGCCAAGAAATGTGGCAATCAATACCTGCGCCAGTTCGGCATCATCCATCAAACGCTTCATTAATCCCGCCAGGTCAAATACTTTATCCTGCGTTTCCTCTGTTTCCCGAATATTTTCGGTCTCTGGCGCCGCGCTTTCAACCCTTTTTGATTCGGGCAGCCATTTCTTCAGCATCTGGAAAAGCATTTCCACCTGCATAGGTTTTGAGAGATAATCGTTCATGCCAACCGCCAGACATCGGTCCCTGTCCTCCTGCATAGCGTGCGCTGTCATGGCGATGATTGGTATATCGGGATTGCGCACCCGCGACGCATTGTCGCGAATCCGGCGGGTCGCTTCCAGCCCGTCCATTTCAGCCATCTGTACATCCATCAACACGAGATCATAGTCGTGTTGCCTTAATGCCTCAAGCGCTTCGCGTCCGCTGTTGACAATATCCGCGCTGACGCCCAGTTTTTTAAGCATTCCCTGGGCTACCTGCTGGTTTACCAGATTATCTTCCGTCACAAGAATACGGGCGCTGTATTTACGCAGTTCACGAACGTAATGCCGTGTCACGATGGGCCGCTTTGCCGTGTCGCCTGCATCATCATAAGCGGCCATGGCAACACTCAAACAATCGAAGAGGTCCGATTGTCGCACCGGTTTTGTCAAGTACGCTGCGAAACCAAGCGCCTCGAGGCGACGCGCATCACCCCGTTGTCCGACAGAAGTCATCATTACCAGCGCTATGTCGCACAGTTGTTCATCCTCGCGGATGGCGCGGCCCAGCGATTCGCCATCCATGCCCGGCATCAGCATATCCAGGATAGCGAGGTTGAAGGTCTGGCCGACTTCTTGCGCCTTGCGCAACAGGTGCAACGCAACGGCGCCCTCTGGCGCCTCGGCGGTCATCATGCCCAATCCGCTCAACTGCGAACACAGCATTTTGCGGTTGGCGGCGTTGTCGTCCACCACAAGCACCCGCGCGCCGCGCAAATCAGTGCTCGGAAATGGTGTAGCGGCATCACTGGCTCGAACCGGAAATCGCAGGACAAACCAGAACTCAGAGCCCACACCTTCCTCGCTTGTCACCCCCATTTCGCCATGCATCAATTCAACCAGCTGTTTTGTAATGGCAAGCCCCAGCCCAGTGCCGCCATACTTGCGCGTCGTAGAGGCGTCCACTTGGGTGAAGCTCTGGAACAAGGTTGCGATCTTATCCTCTGGAATGCCGATGCCTGTGTCGCGCACGGAAAAGCGAAGCAGCGCGCCGTCGTCATTGCGGGAGAGCTGCAATACGCGCACCACTACCTCGCCCTGATGGGTAAATTTAATGGCGTTGCCCGTCAGATTCGTCAGTATCTGGCGCAGCCGTCCCGGATCGCCACAAAGCAAAGCGGGGACATTCTGGTCAACAGCGCATACAATCTCCACCCCTTTTTCCTGGGCCTTCACGCCATGCAACAGCACAAAGTCGTCAAGTAAACTGTGTAAATCAAAGTCTATCGTCTCAAGCTCCAGTCTGCCCGCTTCAATCTTTGAAAAATCAAGGATGTCGTTGATCAACCGGAGCAATGACTCGCCGCTGTCGCGAATCACCTCGCCGCATCGCCGTTGCGATGTATTCAGTTCCATGTCCAGCAGCAATGCCGTCATACCGATGATGCCATTTAGCGGCGTTCGTATTTCATGGCTGACGTTAGCCAGAAAAGCGCTCTTGGCGGCGCTTGCCATTTCCGCTCTGGCCGCCATTTGATTGGCAATCTCGGTGGTCTCCGCAAGATGCTGATTCGCGTCCTTCAAGTTCTGTTCCGCTCGTTTACGCTCTGTGATGTCTTGTACTATCCCAACAGCATGCCAGCCTCCTTTAATTTGAACAGCGGACAGTGAAATTTCAACCGGAAACTCGTGGCCGTCTTTTCTTAACGCAACAAGCTCAATGCGTTTTCCAATAGCGTTTCCTTCGCCTGTTCTTCGGAATTCTTCAAACGCAGCGAAGCAGTCCCTATGATATCGTTTGGGCGCCAGCAGTAAATGAAGATTTTGAGAAGTCGCCTCGTCGCGCTCATATCCGAAAATTCTTATTGCCGCGTCATTCCACAAGGAAATGTTGCCGTTGGGATCCAGCATGATGATGGCATCCCGGGCGGCGCTTATCAGAGCGGTCATACGGGCTTCGCTTTCGCGCAACTGCTGTTCGGCTCGTTTTCGTTCCGTGATATCCCTGGAAACCCCCTGGATGCCGTGTGGCGCCCCGTTCTCATCCA
>SLFT01000062.1 GCA_007124105.1 Candidatus Hydrogenedentota bacterium
ACCGAGAAATATTTTCCGCCTTTGAATCAGACCTTATCGAGCCGGGCTGGGTGCGCGCTGAAACGCGGGAATTGATCCGCGCCGCTTATGACTGGAAATTGGAAGAGTCGCCTGCCCTGGGCGCGCGCAAGGAAGATGTGGCGGCATTGCTGGCCCGTATCAAGGAGGTGTTTGCCTCGCTGGACGCAGACCTGAAGTTCCGGATCGCGCCGGTTTCCAGGCCAGTGCCCCCTTCCGAAGAAGCGCAACCTGCCGAGACGGTTACTCGTGTTGACCTGCGCGGCGTCCCCTGTCCGATGAACTTTGTCAAGACAAAAGTGGCGCTGGAACAACTGCCCGTCGGCGCGTTGCTTGAGGTGCTTCTTGACGACGGCGACCCGGTGCGCAATGTGCCCGCGAGCCTGCGCGAACAAGGTCAGGAAGTGCTCGCGGTGGAGGCCGTGGAGACATGGCACATGGTGCGCGTAAGGAGGACGCGATGACGATGACCGTTGATAAAACACAGCTGGCCCAATTGAACGACAGTGATCCGGAATACTTGCTGCGCTGGGCCTGGGACATGGGCAAAGAGCGCGCGGCGATTCTGACAAGCCTTCAGAATACAGGAAGTGTTATGATTGACATGGCGCGGCGGGTGGCCCCCGAATTGCGCGTCGCCGTGATAGATACGCTAAGGATGCCCCGCGAAACGTACGCCTTGATTGACGCTTTCGAGGAGCGCTATGGGATAACAATCGAACGGTTTAAACCGGACCCGGAACGGCTTGCCATGATGGTGAACAGGCACGGCGAGTACCTGTTTTTTGACAGCCGCGAGAAACAGGAGTTCTGCTGCCGCGTTCGCAAGGTCGAGCCCAATCAACGCGCGTTGGATACCGTGGACGTGTGGATTACCGGATTGCGTCGCGACCAGTCGGAAAAACGCATGGCCACCCCGAAAGCGGGGATTGTTGTCCAGCGTGATAGAAAGATAATCAAACTGTGTCCCCTGGCCGACTGGACCGAAGAGGCGGTATGGTCGTATATTCAGGAACATGATGTCCCCTATAATCCTCTCTATGATACAGGATATACCAGCATAGGCTGTGAAGTATGTACCACGCCCACCCTGCCCGGCGAAGAGAAGCGGGCTGGACGCTGGCGCTGGATGAACCAGCTCGAGAAGAAACATGACAAGGAGTGCGGGCTTCACATTGATGGGGCGGGCATCTGATTGTACTGTCCCGGCGCTGCATTGAATAGCGCTCCGAGGCCGTGTTGTGTAAAATAAGTACCGGTTATGAACAATCCTGACGCACATAACGCATGCAATCACAGGGGCATGGTGTCGCTTGTGGGCGCTGGCCCGGGCGACCCGGGCCTCATTACGGTTCGCGGACTACGCCGCATCATGGAAGCGGATGTGGTGGTTTATGACTCGCTGGTGAATCCCGTTCTTTTGCGTCATGCCCGCGCGGGCATACCATTGTTCTATGTTGGGAAACGCCGAGGACGTCTTATCATGGCGCAGGATGCGATCAATGCGCTGCTTGTCTCTATGGCCCGCGAAGGCAAGCGTGTATGCCGCCTGAAGGGCGGTGATCCTTTTGTATTCGGCAGGGGCGGCGAGGAATCCCTTGCGCTGGCCGGGGCCGGTGTGCCATTCGAGATTGTTCCCGGTGTTTCTTCCGCCGTTGCCGTGCCGTGTTATGCCGGTATCCCCGTAACGCATCGGGGCGTTTCGAGCGCGTTTCACGTGGTGACCGGCCACGAAAATCCCGCGCATACGGACAGCAGCGTTGACTGGGACAGGCTGGCGCAATCAAGGGACACACTTGTTGTTATGATGGGACTTACGCACCTGTCCGGGATCGCTCGACGGCTGCGACAGGGGGGACGTCCGGGATACACGCCGGCGGCGGTGATCGCCAACGGCACCTTACCCGAACAGGAAACGATTGTGGGGACACTGGACACAATCGCTGAAAATGTAGCGCAAAAAGCGATTGTGTCGCCCGCCATTCTCATCGTGGGCGACGTGGTAAGACTTCGCGAATCACTGTCGTGGTTCGAACGTGGGGCTTGTGCGGAGAATTCAGAAGTACCGGCTTTTGAACTCATCTCGCTGCTGGACGCGCGCGACATTGATGCCTGCGCCGCGTGGCGCGCGGATGCTGATGTGTCCGGACACGCTCTGTTCAGGGAACCGGCGTTCCAGTGCCTTGACCGTGTAAGCTGGATTGTATTCGCAAGCGCGACGGGCGTGGACGCCTTCTTTGACAGATTGAACGATTCCGGTATGGACGCGCGCGCGTTGTCTGAATTGCGCATTGCCGCGCTCGATCCAGCCACGGCAAACAGGTTGCGCCGTCACGGGATATGCCCTGATCTGATTTCTCCCTGCGCCTCCGCGGCGGTGTTAATGGAAAGCCTCCTGGAGTCCCGGAATGGGCGCCGTAAGGTTTTTCTGTTGCCGGGCGTGGAGACGGCATCCGCTGATCTTGCCCGGGGGCTGCGTTCGCAGGGGGCAGAAGTGGTTGCGGCATATACGGGTTGACTATGGAGACATTTTCCCCACGCCATGGTTTATTCTATCTCCTTGCCGTGGGTCGTCATATTCTACATGCATCGCCTACTCTATTGAAGAACATTCGCTACACAGTGTATTATCATGCGTGTGGGAAAAGCGTGTTGGGTTGCGCCAATGTATTGTCTGGCGTGTGGTTCGCTGGCGCTCCCATGCGATTGACGTTGACCTAAGCGCGCCATTTTTCTTCGCTGTCACTTTACGTCGGCATTGGCGCACACAACGTTCCCCTGGAAATGTAGCTATGATACCTTTTGACGATGCTTTTGAGATAGTCATGCGTTCAGCGCGTCCCCTGGACACAGAACCTGTTCCGTTGCGGGACGCGCGGGGACGTATCCTCGCGCAAGACGTGGTTTCTGATATTGCC
>SLFT01000388.1 GCA_007124105.1 Candidatus Hydrogenedentota bacterium
CGCTTTCGATTTGTCGTTCCTGCGCGCCATACCGGGCCTGCGCATCCTCGCGCCACGCGACGATGTTGACATGGCGCTCATGCTGGAATGGGCGCTTTCACAAGACGAACCCGTGGCATTGCGCTATGCCCGCGACGTGGCTCCCACCATCGGCGCTGCCAACAAACGGGATGTGGCACACGCTGAAACATTGCGCGAAGGAGACGATCTCGTCTTCCTCACAGTCGGGCCCTGCGCGGCGTCCGCTCTTGATGCGGCGGAAACGCTTGCGGCAGAGGGATACGAAGCGGCAGTGGTGGATGCGCGCTCAGTCAAACCGCTTGATACCGCTACGCTGGACGCTATTCGCCATAAACCAATTATAACGGTAGAGGAAAACGTTCTCGCCGGCGGATTTGGCAGCGCTGTCCTTGAATATTTCGAACAGTGTGGACAATTACACGGGCTTGTGCTGTCGCGCATGGGCTTTGATGATATCCATTACGAACAGGCAACACGCCAGGAACAACTGGCTATGTGCCGTCTCCATGCGGATGGACTGATAAACAGCGCCCGACAGATCATGGCACAGGTTGAAAGAACACTAACCGAATAAGCGTCTGAATAACCCTTCACGGGAGATACAACATCCATGACAATGGAAATAACCGTCAACGGAGACCCGCGCCAATTACCGGAAAATAGTACCCTCGACGGTTTGATTCGTAACCTGGGTCTTTCCCCGGCAACAGTTGCCGCGCTGGTAAACGACGAGATTGTGGAGCGGGAGCATTTTGAGACAACACAACTCAGCGCCAGGGACACTGTAGAACTGGTGCGTTTCGTTCCGGGAGGATAAGAATGAATAGAGCGGCACGAACTGAGCGACTGCGCAACGCGGACCTGTATGTCGTCATTACAGAATCCTTCTGCGCTGGACGCGCGTCCCTGGACATCCTGAAACAGTGCCTGGCGGCGGGGACAACACTGGTGCAGCTGCGCGAGAAAGGCATGAGCGACGGCCCGCTGCTGGAACTGGCCCACGCCTGGCGCACCGCCACCCGCGAGGCGGGCGCGCTGTTTATCGTGGATGATCGCGTGGACATTGCGTTGGCGGCCCAAGCCGACGGCGTACATTTGGGCCAGTCGGACATGCCGCTGTTCGATGCGCGACGCATCGCTCCGGAATTGATCCTTGGCGCGTCTTCCCATAGCCTTGACGAGGCGCTGGCCGCGCAACGCGACGACGCGGATTATGTCAATATCGGCCCCATTTTCCCGACACAAACCAAGGATGTGCCCACTGGCGCTGTTGGGCCGCAACTTATTGCGGAAATTGCGCCGCACCTGCGCGTTCCCTTCACATGCATGGGCGGCATCAACCTTGATACGATAGACGCCGTGCTCGAACAGGGCGCACAAATTGCGGCCGTTGTCACCGCCGTTACCGCCGCAGAAGACCCATGCGCCGCAGCGCGACTGTTGCGCGAACGCATTGGCGCCAAACGATGTCCATAACGGGCGCGGCGCCGTCATACGACCGTACCGCCGCAGGGCAATATTGTCGAAACGGTTGCTGACCGCCCGATTCTGATTTCAAGAGCGTCAATAGACTACAATGGACGACATTGCCTCGCCGGATTCTAATGGGCCGGCACAACATCATAGGAGCAAGAGCGATGCTGACAGGTTTATGGGATTGGAAAGTAGCGTTTCTTCTCGGAATTCTGTGTTTCTTTGCCTTTGTGGGCAACGGCAGCCCTACCGAGATGGATGAGGATATGGGAACAGATGCAATGCGTGTAAACGTTCTTGGCATGGCCCTGGCGCTCATAGAGTCGGGGGGTTACGAACGCGGCAGTGAAGAGGGCGATTACGATGAACACCCCGTGCATGCCGTGACCATATCCACCCCCTTCTATATGGGCGTTACGCCGGTTACCAACGCGCAATATGAACAGTTTGATCCGGCCCATCGCGAACTGCGCGGGAAACGGGGCTTTTCCACCGAGGATGACGAGGCGGTGGTGTTTGTCTCGTGGCAGGACGCCGTCGCCTTTTGCGACTGGTTAAGCGAAAAGGAAGGGAAACCTTATCGCCTGCCCACCGAGGCTGAATGGGAATACGCCTGCCGCGCGGGCACGACCACGCCCTTTCACACCGGCGATGAACTGCCGGAAGAATTTCACCGTCATCAGGAAAGCGAGTGGGACCCCGCGCCAACTTCGCTTGCGGTGGGCACAACGGCGCCCAACGCCTGGGGGCTGCGCGACATGCACGGGCTGGTAGAGGAGTGGTGCCTGGACTGGTATGGCCCGTATCCGGAATCGGCGCAAACCGACCCGGTGGGGTATGCCTCCGGCGTGTCCCGTGTGACCCGGGGCGGCAGTCATAGCGTGGAGCCCTTCTACCTGCGCAGCGCCAACCGGTTGGGCGCGCTGCCGGACGACAAACACTGGCTTATCGGGTTCCGCGTGGTACAGGCTGAAATGCCGGAAACCGAGCCGCTGCCGGAACCAGAGGCGCCGTTGTGGGCGCAAGATGTGAACCAGGAGCCTTGGGACTGGCCGGAGGGCCCCGATGCCGATGAACCGTTCTTCATAAAGCCCATCAGTTTTGTGAATATCCCGCCCGACTCGAACGGACCACTTTTTTCGCGGCACAACCATTGCCCGGACATTACATATCTGCCCAATGGCGATCTGTTCGCCACATGGTACACCTGCAACGAAGAACAAGGCCGCGAACTTGCGGTGGCGGCTGCGCGGTTCCGACGCGGCGCGGACGCCTGGGACGCCCCGTCGCTTTTCCTTAAGATACCAGACAGAAATATGCACGCCACTTCCATCTGGCGCGAACCCGACAGCAACCGTGTGTTTCATTTCCAGGGCGTGAGCGTCAGCTACGGCTGGGGAAATCTGGCGCTGTTCCACCGCGTCAGCGAAGACAATGGCGTCACCTGGTCACCCCACCACTGGATAAACCGCGAGCACGGGCTGCGCAACATGCCCATCGCAGGCGTTATCCGCACCCGTGAAGGCGCTATTGTCGTGCCCTGCGACGCAGTAACTGGCGGCCACGGCGGGTCCACCATCCATCTGAGTCGCGACGGCGGCGCAACCTGGCGCGAGCCCGGGGCGGGAACGCCGCCGCCTGACTTCGTGGACGGCGGCGCGGGCGGAACCATTGCGGGCATCCACGCCGGTGTTGTAGAACTCGCTGACGGACGGTTGATGGCTTTGGGGCGGGGCGATTCCATTGATGAACACATGCCCAAGAGCGTCTCCAACGACTTGGGTAAAACCTGGACATACACCGCCAGCCCGTTCCCGCCTATCAGCAGCGGCCAGCGGCTGGTGTTGATACGGTTGGCGGAAGGCCCACTCCTTTTTGTCTCATTCACCGATCCCCGGCGCGAACGGAACCCGAAGGGCATGGCCTTTACCGACACAGAAGGCAACGAGTTTGTCGGCGCGGGCATGTACGCCGCATTATCTTATGACGAGGGGGAAACCTGGCCCACGCGCAAACTCATTACGCCCGGCGATGGCGAATACGACGGCGGCGCGCATACAGGCAGGTTCATCACCACGCCCACGCTCGCCGAACATCGCGGCTATCTCGCGGCTGTCCAAACGCCGGACAACGTCATTCACCTCATATCAAGCAAATTGCATTACCGCATGAATCTGGCGTGGTTGACCACGCCCGCGGACCCGGTGGAATAGCGCGGCGCGTTTTCATATATCTTGTGATTTCACAATGATGACGTTTGTTCCGTTGCCAACAAGGGACACCGGGAATTGTACAACGCCCCCGTCGTTCGCGACATGCTCCGACACGGCGGTAACGCGCAATTCGGCCCGCTCCTGGATGACGCGGAATTCTTCCTCGCTGTAGATGCGGTTGCGTTCGGAATCAGAGGCCTCCCTGTGCGCGCGCGCCAGGCGGTAATAGGAGTTGTGTTCCTTGTCAAATCGGTACTCCGTCACGGACGCCCGCTCCCAATTCAGACCCTCGAGACGCAACGTAATTTCGAAGGCAGTCTCTGAACGCGAAGCCGTATCTTCGTGATGATGGGCATGTACAACAATGCGCAGGTCTTCCTTTGTCATGGCAGCAAAACCAGACACGGCGTGACCGCCCACCTGCTCGAGGGGAAATACCCAATAGTCGTCGCGCAGTGTTGAAAGCAGGTTTACAAAATGGAACGCGGGGGTGGGAATAACCTCGCTCCGGTCGGCGAGCTGTATTTCACGCACCGTATCGTTCATCACGTCGAAATTACGAACGATGCCCGGCCAGTGCATCAGGATCAGATCGCCGCCGTGCGCATATCGCTCGTCCTTCGCGCCCTGTTGCAATAACCGCCCCTGGAAGTCGGCCATCCATGACGTGAAATAGCCGTTGCCCAGATACATGCCGGCGGCGCCGGGGTCATGAATGCGGCGCCAGGTGGGCACTGTCTCATGGCTGACAACAGGAAGGTCGGCGTAATACTCCGGGTCAATTTCCAGCGCCAGTTCCTTGCTTCGGATAAGTTTTGCCGCCGCAACATCCGACCCGTTATAGGTATGCACGGAAAGGAAATCAAGGGGGGCGCCCATGCCGTTGTTCGCGCGGCACAGGCGTTCGACGCGTGCGGAACGTTTCCCGTCCAGGCGCGGGTCCGCGTACGCCGCGTTCAACGTCACGGCGTCCTCGCTATCCACGTTCGGCGAGCAATGAATCAGAAAATCATCAAGCCGCAAATGGCGGTCGCCCCAGATGGCGCCCAACTCGAGGCCGCCCACCTGTACGTCGTCTGAGTCGTAGCCGCTGTCCTCGAAGGCCCGTAGAATAGCGTCCGCCGTGTAGTCGTAAAAACGCTGGAGTTCCATCCAGTCCTGGCTGCGCCAGTAAACACGCGTAAGATCGGGCTCGTTCAGGATAACCCAGGGCCAGTCGAGCGTGGCGGCGCCGTAGCGCTCAATAAGGTGGCGCGTAATCTCGCGGGTTACTTCATGGTGCTGGGCAAGGTCCTTGGCCGTCGTGCCTGAGCGCCCGTCAATCGCCAGGCAACCGATGGCGTCGGCAAAGCGAGGAATCGCACGGCGGCCGTAGCGCCCGTATACAATATCCCACTCATGGTTTACGCGCCCCCAGTAGTAACGGGGCGTACCCACGGGAGCAAACTTGCGCAGATAGGTTCCACCCGGCGGGAACAGGCCCGGCGCGTCGGGATTCTCTGTTTCCGGCAGCGGACGGGTATAGTCTATTTTCCAGCCGTCCGCGGGGTCGTCAAAGTCCGTTACGTTAACCACGCCGGCAGCGTCATGGGCAGCAACCACAAAAGCGCGGGCGCTGTGTACGCCGTCGGCGATGAGGATTTCGTCTCCCGGGTGGTAATCTTCGCTGAGCGGTCGGTTGGATGGGATGCCATATTGCTCATGGCCAAAGAAATCTTCAACATGAAGCGATACAACGTCTTCCTCCCGGGCGACAGCAGTGATGCGTCGGGTCTCCTGTTCGCGCACGATGTTCGGGAAATTCTTGAACGGGTCCGGCTGATGCTCGAACCCCGCAAGATAGGCGTCGCGCTGGAGATTCCATGCATGGGGAAAGTCTTGCTGCGCTTCGGCGATGAGGTCGTAATGAGGCAACCGGCTTCTTGAACTGGTGCAGAATGCGGGCTTGGCAAGGGAATTGAAAAACTCGCCGTGCCATTGCACGTCCGGGCCCTTCGCAAGATCAAGAGAAAACGCCAGGGAATACGCGTCCGGCGCCGCCTCAGTGGTGAAATGCCATGACTGTTCTTCCTCGGGGAGAGATGCCCCGCGCGCCGATTCCGCTGTGACCGTAATCTGGTATTGCGTATTCGGCGTCAGCGGGATGTCGGATTCCACATAAGCTGCCAGGCCGCGTCCATACCGATTGTCGTCAACAGGAAACAACACGCCTGAATAGCCGTTCGTAAAGGTCTGATTGGGCCTGAGAACAGGGAAGGCTTCTCCGCCATCCGGCAGCAATGTAATGGCGACTGAATCCGCCTGTACCCTGTCCGAGACATCGTCCGAACCAATTATGACGAAGAAGCAGGTGTGAAGCGGTACATTCTTAACCCCGGGGTTCGGGCGCGGCACATGGATAAGGTTGTAGGGATTCACCTGTTGTCGGTTTACCAGGCGCAGGGGCTGCGGCGGCCCATCAGACGGCGGCAACGGCTCCTCGTCATCTCTGTCTGGCAGGAAATCCGCCTGCAGCAGCCATTGCCCGTCGCAAAGGATAAGCGTATGCGATAGACGCAACTCCTCGCCGTTTTCCCATCGGATGTAAACATCTACATGCGCGTACTCATCCTCAAGCGCTCTTATCTCCGTTTCAATGTGCGCAATGACGTACGATTCGTCCTGGTCTGTCGCGTTCAATTCCAGGAGCAACGCTTCCACCAGCGGACGGTCCTCGGGACGCACCCGCGCCAGGGCTTCCTCGATGCGACCGTCCGTTGCGTCCATATAGAACGCTTCGACAACCTGTTCCGGGCCATCAGGCACATCCGCAGTTGACATACATGTCACGGGGGCAATAATGAGAATTATGAACGCGTAACAACGTTCAATATAACCCAGTGTTTTCATGGCGTTGGCGCTCCTTAGACGCCTTGCAAAAAGCGTGTGATGATTTCCTGTTTGCGGGCGCGATGCAGCCTGGCCAGGCAATAGCCGTACACCATTATCGTCCTGTTATCCTTCCAGCATCAGCTCCAGTCCACTGATGAAAGGAGGGTAGTCTGAACCATTGGACGCCCGTAACTCGATATCGAGCGCGTCGCCAAGCTGTATGCCGGTGAATGTTTTGGCCAACCCGCGCCTGACGCCTTCCGCCTCGCGGGCCACGTCTACATTTTCAGCGATTCGTTCGCCCTGCATGTAAATGTCAAAAACCCGTTGGCCCGACCCGATATCGTCAGGTTCACCAAAATGGAGCCGCACCGTATAGGCGGAACCGGGGCCGTTATACAGCCCATTCAGGCGTATTCGGTCAATGTTTTTTATGCCGGACGCGGCCACCCACCGATAACTGTCGTGTCCATCCTCAACAACAGAGGAGTGACGCCGGAAAGGTTCCAGGGAGCCGTTGGTTGCAATCTCAAGCGGGATTTCCGGGGCGGGCCCGCCGACCATGGGATACTCCAACCAGAGCAGGTCGGTGTTTTCCTCGAACCGCGCGCCTGGCGCGCCGAAGTTTACGCCAAGCCGCTTGATGGCGCCCGGCTCGGGATCGGGCAGCGTGTTGAACACCCACCATTCGGCGTTCGGATCATGTACCAGCCCCAGCGATGTCTGCGCCTGGTAACTGCACGAGCACGAACGCGTATAATCCGGCGCGTTAAACATGCCGTCGGCCACAACGAGGCTGTTGGTGCATCCAGGACGAAATCCGGGAATCTGTGTTGTACCCGCGTCGTGCGCCAGGTCGGCAACGCCCGTAGCGCCGGAACGAAAGGCAATGATGTATTCGCTATAGGTCTGTGTACCGCAACGCAACGCGCCCACCCAGTTCCAGTCCACCCTTTCGCCGGTGATGGGATGGATGCGCGTCTGGTATTCGCCGGTAACCATGTCCACGGACGGTTCTTCGGTGCTGGCAATAAGCTGCCGGCGTGTTCCATGCATGCACAGGGGGGAACGCCGCTGATCAAAGGACTCCGCCCACAATACAGCGCCGTCAGCGCCGCGCAGGCTCACAAGTCGGTCCCGTGGTTCGTCAGGAAGCGCAGCGCGGCGGCCCGGATGCCCGGATTGGACAAGCACATCATGGTCCCGTGAATAGCTGAGCGAGGTGCCGAATACATCGTCGTCGTAGGCCCATATAACAGCGCCGGTCTCGATATCGAGGGCGCGCACCTGCGGTTCTGTATCCGGCTCGATGCCGCGTCGGCGCAGTATCTGTTGAATCTCCTCGGACAGGTTGTCAATAACGAACACCTTATCGCCGTGCGCCGCTATGGCATTATGTCGGAACCCATACCGGGCCTGATGCACCCATTGGATGGCGCCGGTGTGACGATTCATGGCCACAATAAACTCGCTTGATGTAGCGTTCCAATTCTTCTCGCGACCGGGTTGTGCGTCGTCAAACAGATGGGGATACGCAGCGACAATAAGCCAGTCGTCTGTGTATCGGATATTTCCCCAGCGCAGTTGTTCGCCTTCCTGTAATTGCGCGCCGTAAGACTTGTACACGGATGCCGCCACCGGGTCGCGTTCCTGTTGCCGCAATGTGTCCCAGTCTGGCAATTCAAATGTATCGCGTATCTCGCCGGTGGCTGTGTCCAGCCGCAAACACTGGTCTTCATGGATCAGATAGATACTGTCCGTGGCGGAAGCATAGGGGCTGCCGATAAAGTTTGCGCCCGGGTTGTTCGGGAAATAGACGGGCGCGGGCATGGCTTCATGTTCGAGGGAGGTGAAGTTCTCACCGACCAGAGGAAGCTCCGTCGCCCAGAGTTCGCGGCCTGTGTACACGCAACGGGCCGAAATGTGGTTCACGCCAAGCATGATGACTTTTCCCGCTACCACTTGTGGAATAGGCCCATGCATGTGCCGGGGCAATGTCTTGTGGTTGGGCGTACTGCCGAACCAGGCAATGCTCAGCGGCGCTCGGGCATGTTTATCCGTCGAATACGCCGAGTTGGCGGCGTCAGCGTATTGATGCGTCCAGGCGCCCGCGCCGGGCAACGGACCCGGTCGGGCGAGCACCGCAAAGTCGCCGGCTTCGGACACGGCCGCCTGCTCGATAGCCGCCGCTTCTACCTGGGCGATAAAGGCGTTCTTCGCTGCGTTGTCCAGCGGCAATGCGATAGCGCCGCCATAAGGCCTCAACGGATGATACAGCGCCTGGACAGATGCGGCGTCGCCGTTGTAACCCGCGGCGGCAAGGTCTTCGGAAACAACCAGGCTGGCAATATAGGGCGGCAGTTGGACGGTGGTTGCGTCGCCCTGTAGCACGGCAACACGATGTCCGTAGCAGCCAGAAGCAATATAACGCTCGCGGAACCGCGCCACGGTCTCGGGGTCGGGATCATAGGCGATGACCTGCAATTCCGACTGGGCCAGCAGCGTATCAAGCAGGCCGCCCGAACCGATGCCAAAGAGCAGCGCGTAACCGCCGTTCACATTGGTTTCGGCAAGCAGCGACGCCACACGCCCACGCCAGTCGTCATGGGCGGGGGCGGGCGAAATCGTATGGTCGTGGGTCGCCGGAGCGCGTTGGGCCGCGCCAAAGCAATATAATTGCCCTTCTTCCGTGGTCACAAGCAACCTGTCGCGGGCGGCGACCATGCTGAAGACCGTTCCGGGCACGGTTTCTGTCCAGATAACGCGCGGCTCTCGTGTAACATCCGCAACGTCAATGGCTACTATCCGACCGTCCGGTCCGCTGCCGTACAACACATCGCCGGCCATGATATGCAGACGTTCCAGCCCCTCGATATGCGTCACGGACAATCGTTCAAGATCATAATAATTGCTTAACACGGAACTGCCCATCCTGTCGCTGGCCCCAGGCGCGCGTCCGTCCGTGTCAATGCGTCCGCGCTTGATGAACTGGTCTTCGCCAACCGGCTCGGGCGGCGGCGGTTCCTCGCCGTTGGGTGTCGGTTCGGGCGCGTACACAATCAGCCGTTCCCGCCCTGCGGCGGCGCCGAACAGTCCCCTCTCCGACGCTATGGAAACAGGGGTCATGCTGTGCTGGGCGCCGTCCGCCAATGCGTATATATGGGTTTCCATGTTGTCGCGCACGTTGAAGAACCAGTCGCCCCGCGCAAACACGCGGTGGCCGCCCGCGCCCTTGCCCGTGGTGCTGCCGGGCAGGCGCAGGTAAAGAAACTCGCCTGTGTGTCTATTGAAAACACCGGGAACCGTGCGGCCGCCGGGAACCAGCAGATAAGCGCCCGACACCACCAGTTGCCCCTGCGGCGCCACGCCGCCATAAGAATAATAGCGCTTCGAGTCCACATAGATTTCGCCGGCGCTGCGCGAGTTCTCCCATATCACCTCGGCGGTGTCGGCATCGAGCGCGTAGACAAACACCCCTTCATGAGGCCAGAGCCCCGCCGCAAAATAAACGACGCCGTCAACAACCACAGGTCCGCCGCGACCAGGACAAATACTGATCAGCCGGTTGTTGCCAAGAACCGCGCGCGCTGTCGGCGTCGCCTGGAAACGCCAAATCAACGCACCGGAAGCCGCATCCAGGCAATACAAGTAGCCGTCGTCGGAAACTGCGTACAAACGTCCCTCCGAGAATGTGGGCGCCATGCGCACGGGTCCGTTTGTGGTGTAGCGCCAGCGTTCCACCCCTGTATCCAAATCATACGCGGTGATACTGTCGTTCACCATTGAGGCAATATACACCATATCACCCACTACCACAGGCTCATAAGAAGCGTCAAAGGCCAATTTTTCGAAATCATCCATCTGCCAGGGCCAGGCCCGTTGCGGCAGCGGTAGATTTCGCGTCCATTGGAGGCGCAATGTCTCGGGCAACGGCGCAGGCGTCACATGACGGCGCGACACGTCGTAGCCCCACATGGGCCAATCGCCGGACTCCGCGGCCAAAACGTCAGCCTTAAATGGAAACGCCATCGTCATGAAAAGCAACAGGATACTTGTTATAATGCCACTGTGAAATGCTTTATGGGTAACCATTGATTTCTCCTTGATGTATTTCGGTATAGAACGCCGACACCGCGCTGGCGACTGACACTTATTATGACTATCCAACTAGAGATTATGTTTCATGCCCCCTCGTTTTTGATGGCGGCAACAGTTTATGATACGCTTTTGATAGTGTTGTTGAGTCCATGCCGCAGCAGGGTTCGTCGTGCGCCTCTGATAGCATGACAGTCGCAGCAGAAATCTGGCGAGATATGCGGTTGACACAGTTACGGTGTATTACTATAACGAACATCCTGTATGAACGCTGAAGATACACAAGAAACATAGAAGGAATAGAACCATGAAAGATGCGAATGCGTTTACACGACGGGCCTTTCTGAGCCACGTGACAGCGGGAGGCGCGCTGGCATTGGGCTTATCCACAAAAGGCTTTGCAGAGGCCGGCTCGGAATCGTCCGACACCGCTGACAATAGCCCCTGGCA
>SLFT01000006.1 GCA_007124105.1 Candidatus Hydrogenedentota bacterium
ACCGTCTCGGCAGTGTATAGGTCAGCGTCTCATTCCCTTCTCTCCAATGGTACGAGAAAAGCACTTCCATTCGGCTGATGGATTCTATAACCACCTGGTTGATAGAGTCGCCCTCGCCGAGGAACTCGCCCCTCGGACTATTTGGCAGGATAAACTTCACTTTATCGCCAATCTGCTGACGCGTCGCCTCCACGCCCCGGAGCATTTCGCTCAGGTCAGGTCTCTTGGGCGGCGGCGGCGGTTCAGGCGGCGGCGGCGGCGGCGGCGGCACCAATGCCTTCCAGACGCTGTTTTTACCCAGAATAATTTGATTCCATTCTTCGACGGAAACATCGGCGCCTCTCGAAAAATCAATTTCCGGCCCGCTGTCCGCAAGACGCGTTTCAAGATCTGCGCGCCTGGCCGCCATGGGACTATTCATCTGATTCATAACCATCAGACCAACGATGCAGGCGACGATGCCGCCGCAAATTATGGTTATATAACGCGTCATTGGTACACCTCCGATACTGCGCGCACCATCAACCCTGATATCCGCACAACAGCGCCTGGTTCGCCGCCTCGTATCCACGGGCACCGCAACACCGTGGGGGCGTTTCCCGGCGCTGTAAATTGCGCTTGATATTGACGCTGCTGCCCATCGCCGTCGAGCGGCTGCATTGAAGTAAGCGCCTGCCCGGCGGGTTCTGTGCCTACGCCCATGGTGAGTGTCGGCGATGTGGCGCCCATATTGATAAGCATTTCATATTCGCCGCCTCCAGGCAGATTGTATGGCATATACACTTCCGCTGCTGCCGCTGTCAGGCGAATATCCAGAACGCCGTCCTGGGCGTTTTCCACCGTCGCGCCTATTGCCTGCCAGTCATCGGCGTTGAGGGTAATGCGACCGAGATCGCTCGTTGGCGCCGCCGTTGCAACAACCGGTGGAGCATCCGCGGGAACGGCCGGCAGTGCGGCTGCGCCGTCAGCCACGATACGGGTTATGTCAATGCTTGCGCTCACCAGTTCGCTTTCAGGGGAACGGTTCAGGTCGAGCGCGTCTATGCGCAACGATTGTGGGCTGTTGTGCAAGCGCTCCAGAAATTTAATGATATTTTCAAGGCGGGTTGTCGGCACTCGGAAATTGATTCTGTATTCACGGTAGCCCTGCCCGCCTTCCGACATCTGCCCTTGTCCGAGCGAGGGAATCTCAACGAGGTTGCCGTCGCCGCTGCCCGTGGGCACTGGGATGCCGTTTTCATCAAGAGGCGGCGGCGTATTCCGCGCAAGCCTGTATATTTCCTGACGCAAACGGTCGTGAATCTCGGCTTCGCTCCATTCGCTTGAATGCTGCGCGGCGATCGCCGCGTATTCCGATTCAATGATGTCGCGGTGAGCCAAAAGGCGCGTCTGGGTCATGAGGTTCTCTTCCAATCGGTCAATTTCACGGCTCAGGCTGTCCAATCGCTCCTGAGCGCGCTGGTACGCCATGAACACCAGGAACAGCAACACCACCGCCGCTGTCGCCAGGGCCAGACGCTGCTCTCGTTCGGACATTTTCCGAAATGCTTGAAATATCTTCTCCATAAAATCAGGTATCATCATTGTCCTCCAACACCGGGACTTCGACGTGGTAGGACCACACAGGTTGTTGTCGTTCCTCTATTTCGCTTTCATACAGACTTCTGGCCTGTCTGAAAAAAATAAGGTGCGGCTCGGCAGCGTCCCGGACGTTTGTGGTGAACTCAGCAATGTCTATTACCGTCTTGGCGCGTCCCCAGATGTCAATGCCGTCGTTGCGACGCAACGACAACCGGGAAAAGTTCAAGCGGCCATTGGGCGCGGCCTGCACCAGACGCGCCAGTTGTTCGATTACCGAACCCTGCCTGTCCACCTGCCGCCGGAGGATTCGCAGCTGTTGACTCTTCTCCGTTATGCCGGATACCTGGGGCTCGATGGCCGCAACGCGCTGTTCCAACTCTTTTATCATGGTCGTGCGCTGATACACCGCCTGGTAATACAACGCGCCCAGAGCAAGCAATATTGCAGCCACGCCCATGGCCGCATACGCCGCTACCCGCTGCAAACGCACAAAGCGTCGCGCCTCCGATTCTTGTTCCGGCAGTAAATCAATCTGTATCCTGGCGTCGCCCCGCGCTTCGATCAGGCCGCCTATTGCCTCGATTGGCAATCCCACCAACGACCGCTCCGCGGCGCCCAGCGCATCCAAGATAAATGCGGCAGGCTTACATTCCTTATCCATTTTTTGTGAAAGCGATTCGCAGAGTTTATCCATCTGCGCGTACGAGCACGCCAAATATACCGTTTCCACACCAACCCCGTCCTGTGATTCGCGCTGGTACGCTGAAAAGGAACCGCGCAATTCAGCGGCCAGTTCCTCGGCGCCCCCAACATCCACCAGACTCTCGCCGCCCGCATCAGGATTCTCTGCGATTTTCTGCCAATCCTGAATGGTCGCAATACCCCGTGTAAAAACCGGGTTCCCATCGTCAATCACTGTAATCTCGATGCCGCCGGCTGTCAGGCTGACCAACGCGTAGCGGGAAGGCGCCGGGGGGTGCGTGGCCAGCGCGGCAACATAGTTGCACGCCGTGCTCAGCAACAGCTTTTCCGGCACTACGCCGGCCTCGCGCAATACCGACAAATGGGTGTTCACCACATCTCGATGCGCAATCGCAATAAGCGTTTCCGCTTCGCCTGTCTCCATCTTGCGCAAGATGCTTTGATCTATGATTACTTCTTCCACTGTGTAGGGAACATATTCTTCCGCGCTGAACCGTACCATACTCGCAATCTCTTTTGGATCATGAGTAGGCAACGTAATGATGCGCGTCGTTATGTCGTAGCGCGGGAGAATACTGAAGATGGTGTCCGCTTGCAGGTCGTTTTCTTCGACAAACAACCGTAAAGCCTGCGCCTGCTGTTCGGAATCACTCCAGTCGCCCGCAGTGCGCAGAAAACTTGTTTCTTTAGGCGTTGCGCCAGCAAGATAGAAACGCAATACCGAAATGGAATGCGCGTCAATCTGCAAGATACTGGTATATTTTATTTTACGAGCCAAGTGTCTTCTCCTGCCAATCCAAAATACGTGATGGGGCGCCGTCTGTCAGCGATACCAAAGCGGTACATACGGCGCGGATGCGGCCGTTGCGCCGCGTCGCCACCCCCGTGATCCTAAAGTATGAAGAGGTCGTCTTGCAATACTTGTCCAACGCTTCGCGTGAGTCGCCTTTGATGCCTGTCTTACTGGATAAGTCTTCCATGCTTGTAAAGCCAAGATCGTCCTGGGTGTTCAAAATGCCGTCGCTGCCCGCGCGATAGTTCAGAATATCGTCAATATCGGCACTGCGCAGACCGGGAATGCATTCTAACACTTCGCGGGGCGCCGTGTTAACATTGATGCGGCCGTCGTCAGACCACACTGTCAACAGGTTGCGCAATCCCGGTTGCCTGGACGTGCCGAACCAGTCATCCTCAGACACCCCTCTGATATAGCGTAACTCTTCGATGGTGTTAAATGGTGTCCGCTCTTCTTCTGAATCTCCGTCCCGGGCGAGTCGCGCCATTATCCTTCTTATAGCACCCCGTGTCAAGGATGGGATCGCCTCAATGAGTTCACGCGGCGCCGTATTAATGTTAATGTATCGGTCTTCATCGGTAATCGCATAGCTGACGTCATCGCGCCGGAACATCTCCGCCTGCTCGAAATAGCCCTGCAGGTAAAGGTTCATGCTTGTCGCCCACGAAGCGCCCAGATGGACGTTTTCATGGTATTCCTCTGGGAGCACTTGTCGTAGCGCGGCCTGATTGTGCAATTCCACGATGCCGCGGTCCACAGCGCCGCGCGCCATCATCATAGCCTGCGCGTGATCGAGCGCGTACGCGGCGGCATCGCGCTCGAGGGCGGCCCGACGTCCAAAGCCCAGTACCAGCAACGAAAGCATGGCCGTCACCCATAAAATGGATACAAGCACGAAGCCGCTGTTGTATTTTTTTTCAGACGCTCCCATCTAACAACTCCTCAAACGCATGACGGTAACGGCGACTGGACGGCGCGCGCATGGGCAGCATGGTGGTCAATGTAAATTCGTTGCTTGCGTCGTCCGGGTCGCGCAACACGAGCGTTATTTCGACGGCCTGCGGCAGTCCGAGTAATTCATGTTTATGTTCCATAAATATAAGCGGCTCTGGAACAGGCGGTACATCGGGCGGAATCTCTTCGGGCATGGGCGCCCAGACATAACGAAGCCGAAACCGACGCACATGTTCCGCCACCGTAGTCTTATGAGAACGACTCAATTTAATGCGTTCGCGGTCAATACCGTGTTCGTCCGGCTGCGGCATGGGAAGCGCCGCCTCGACAAGCGCCTCTTCCCGTTCGATACTGCGATGGCTCCGGTTATACGAATATGAAACGCGCATAAGCCGCGACCCTTCACCTTGTTCCAGGTCCATCGGCTGCGCTGTTACAAACATCACAATACTGTTGGTGTCGCCTTCAAAAAGGTGGGAGGCGCGTCCCACAATGTTGTTATATTCATGCGCGAAAAGGGTCATGAAACTCCGCGCTTCAACTTGAATATCCTGGCCCCGTTCCAGACTGCTCCACGTACGCGTGGCCGAATGGGTCAGTGAATAAACCGAAGTCATGACGACGCTCAGCAAGGTTACGGCCACCAGCAGTTCCGCCAGGGTAAAGCCGCATTCGCCTCGCCGACGAACAGTCAGCACACGGCAATCACTTATGTCTGCAACCGCGAACTTCATGGCAATTCCTCGGGGTCCAGTTCAAACTCAGGGTCTGGCAACCACAACAGCTCGGGACGCAACAATGTTTCGCCGACAGCGTCAAAACTCATGCCCGCGCGACTCCACGAAATGCGTATGGTCAGCTTGCCCATATAATCCTGCAACATTTCCTCAACACGCTCCACCGCCTCCAGCACTTCAATGGGCACCGGCGGCTGCATAAACGCCAGCGGCGTATTGCGCACAGGCACATCCACCCGCTCGAGCTGCCATCTGTATTCAAATCGTTCATAGGGCGGCTCGAAGCGTCCGGCGCCAGAACCTTCGGGCTGTTGAAAGCGCAACGCGTGTTCAGCCGCCATCTTTTCCAGCAGGAACCGTGCGGTTGTATAATCCTGGGCCTGGCCGCGCGTGATTACTGCTTGTCGCAAGGCGCCCTGTATGACCAGGGCGCTCACACTCAGCAAGCCCATGGCCACCACTGTTTCAAAGAATATGTAGCCGCGTCGTCCTGAAAACATTATCGCGACTCCTCAATCGTTATTTTTCCCAGAGGACCTTCCACGGTGATCTCGAAACCAATGCGGCGATAACGCTGATCACGCAACCGGATAACCGCGTTGTCGCTGGCGCCATTAGGCAGACACGAGATGAAATGTTCACGGGAACCCCTGGCGCGACGAGCGCGTATATTGTCAAACTTCAGATTCTCCGGAAGCGCCCGCGCCTCGCCGTCGCGAGGACGCGCAAGTTCAAACACCTTTTCATCGTCTTCCACGCCCGCAAGCCGCATCAGCCGGTACGTGTTGTCGTCCCTGTTAAGATATATGCGGTGTTCCCGCGACTCGCGCACCGCCACTTCCTGTCCGTAGCGTATAATGGCGACGAGATCGTTGCGGGCGTTTCGGAGACGAATGCCCTCCATGGCGGCGACATATACCGGCGCTATTGCCGTCGAGATCACGGCAATGATAACCATCACCACCAGTATCTCTAGCAGGGTAAAGCCCGTCTGCCTTCGCCGAACTATGGTTAAGTGCCTGTTCACTACATATCTTTCTGCCTGGCCGGTTGTCCTGGCTACGATTGCAGCGGCTACGGCATGGGCGAGGTGCTCGTTACATCATCCTCCGTACCGGGCGTTCCGTCCGGGCCGGCCGAAAAAATGTCGTAATCCGCGCGCATAATATCCGTGGGCGGCCGGTAAATATACGGGTTGCCCCACGGGTCCGGCTGCAACTCGCGAACATAGCGCCGTTCGCCGGTTACCAAATCCTCGAGCGAGGTCGGGTACGTGTCGTTGTTGTCAAGGGCAAACAAGTCCACAGCCGTGCTCAAATTTGCAATGTCGCCTTTTGCCGCGCGAATTTGCGCCTCACGTGCGCGACCACTGTAATTCACCATCACCATTCCAGCCAATATCCCGATAATCACGGTGACCAGAATGAGCTCTATCAACGTAAAACCACTTGTATTTCTCATAGATTCTTCTCCAAATATCCTGCGAATACTGCCGACTCAACAAGATAACGTATTTTGAAGGGTGTTGCTAAGACATCGAGGCGTTATTGTACTGGTTCATCGCTGTAAAACACCAAAAAAAACGTAACTGAACAGAAGGAGCAAGATGAGGTCTTCCCCGACGCTCTCTTGATAGATAGGCAGATTAAACAGCCTGTACCTGCAAAGGCAAAGCCTTGCCGCCGACCTACCCACAGGTAGATTCACAACCCGCTCCTACCGGCGGGTAGGCACAGCCCATGAATAAACAAACACAACAATGGTGTCTCGAATGGGTAAAGGCAAGAGTAAGCGCCTTGCTTCGCAATACTTACACGATATCTTGAGGGACTACCAGCGGCCTGGCATGGAACTGGCTATACGTTCAGACGACGCCGTTTTTTGCCAGCGAGAGGCTGGCAGCAAAAACCAGTGATGAAACATTGAAACGATAGGATAGCCTTGGTGTAAACTTATAGCAGCCTGTACATCCCGTCGGCTTGTAATCCATGGTACAGTGGGATGTGCCGGTTGGAAGGCGGGGCGCACACCACTGACAGCATGGTATGCGGCTATGCGTGTGCGCCGATAAAACAGGGCAAACAACATAAAAAGGAAAAGAACTATGCTTTTACTGGAACTGCTGTACGAATTGTTTACTGTAACTTTTGGCTTCTTTGCGTCCTGGGTAACGGAATTGGTGCTGGGAAGCGCATAACACCAGAACAACGGTGGCCTCGTATGTGACGCAACTATAACAGCGCTGTTTTTTTGACAGCAAGAGAGGAGACTTCATGGATACGTCTGCATTGTTTACCGCACTTTTGGATACATTTCTGAATTTCTGGCTGCAATTATTTCTTGATAGCCTGTTCAGCATTCTAGGCGATTTGTTGTTTGGCGGACCGCCGCCGGGTCTGGTCTAGGCTGCATCAGAGAACAACGCTTTTCTTATCAGCGTTTCCCAGGACTTACGTTTGCCTGTACGGCGTCTTGTTGACGCATTTTATAATGATGTATACTGCCCAGGTATCCTTGCGGCTTGTGATTGGAAAGGATGTCTCATGGAACGTACATCATTAGCGCTGGCGGGCGTTGCGCTTGTGTGCGGCGCAGCCCTTGGGCTGGGCGGCGCCGTGGCGTTTGTTCGGTTGCGTGTACCACCGGACGCGGAAAAAATGGCGCCGGTTGCCGCGCTTCCCGAGGCCAGGCCGAAAACGCCTGAGACCCATGTCGCCGATACGGCGGCAGAACCGCTTGAACCGGAACCCGCCGCCTTGCCGACGATACGGGAGGTAACCGCGCACGACCCCGCTATTGTGGTTGGCGTCAACGGCGCTGTGCATGCCCCCGGAGTATACACCTTCACGGAGAACGCACGGGTTTATGACGGCATTGCCGCCGCCGGCAACGTCACGGACGCGGCCGACCTTACAGATATCAATATTGCTGCGCGGCTGCTGGACAATACATCGCTCTATATCCCGTTTCGGATGTTCCGCCGGCGAGACCGCCAATCCCTGGTGGCGCGACGGCCATTTACCGCAGCCGCGACCAACCCGGCGCACTATACGCGCAGTGGCTGGGCGCATGGCAGGCCTCCGGGATACGAAAATGACGCCGATGACGCTACTGTACCCTCAGAATCCGATACGCCCACTGCCGCGTCCAAAACTCCTGATGTCAATACGTCCAACGCTTCAGGCATGATTGACCTTAACCAGGCGTCTCTTGCCGAACTACAGGACCTCCCGGGGATTGGCCCGAAAACAGCGGAAAGCATAGACGCATATCGCCAGGCGCAACCGTTTCGGTCTGTTGAGGAACTCACAGCGGTACACGGAATCGGCCCAAAACGGCTGGAAGCCGTTCAAGATTTGGTTACTGTTCAATAGCGCGACCCGGGTTCCGTGTATGATAAACTTGGCGTTCAGGATCAAGTCGTGTGTGCGACAACTTTCTTATGACAACAATGCGTAATTTCTTTTCATATCAAAAAGCAAGCGTTTTGCGGCATCACCTTATCCGGCTCGCAGCGTTCCTGTGCATACCCTTATTGTGGTACGCGGTCAGCGAGTTTTCAGAAGGTACAACTGGCCGCGACCCAGACGAAATAAACGCACAGACAACGAATAACCATGCGAGCGACATAGCGCGCTCACGAGCGCATACCGCCCGAGGCGCCGAACAGTATGCATGGCGTGATCGTCCGGGTAATGGCGCGCCGTCGCGGTCGTTTCCTGTCGTATTCGACCGTGAACGCGAACCCGATATCAGCATGGCGCGGCAAGGCGCCTTCCTGACCATGCCGATACCGGCGTTGCTTGAAGCGCTTATAAACGATGACGGGGAGGCGACGCTCTGGGGCGCGGCGGCGCTGGCGCTGCGCGCTGACGAGGCTGCGCCACACATTGAAGCGATACTGACGGGCAACGATGCCTATGCGCAGTACAGCGTGGCCCGTGTGTTACGAGAGCAGCTCGCTGAACGCCACCAGGCGACATTGACGGCCATCGCCCTTGATGCGACGGCGCATCCCCTCGCCCGGATTGGAACGTTTTACGCCCTCTCAGGGCTGTCGCTGGACGTTCTTGCCGCCCATACCCTGTTGACTACCGCCGAAAGCCATCCAACGCCGGCGTTGCGACGCGCCGCCCTTATCGCTTTGTCGAGTACGGATATGACAGATCGCGCCGCTGATGTGGAAGCGTTGCTGGGTGGCGACGACCCGTTGTGTCGCATCTATGCGGGCCGCCTTCTCCTGGAACAGGGGAGTGAGATTGCCCCGGACTTGTTTGTTGAACTGGCGCATCACAACGACTACCTGGTCCGACAAGAGGCCTATGAAGCATTGGGCTATTATGACGAACCGCGTATTGAACGCCTTCTGGAGAAAGCCGCTGCTGTTGACATGAATCGTTCGGCGGCGCGCGCGGCGCGGCTCGCCCTCTTTCGGCGGCAGATACGTTCCCTTGCGTCACCCGCACAACACAACCAGGCGCTCGAGGCGCTCATGCACAGCGACGACGACCACGAACGGTGGCATGGTATTCAATATGCCTTGCGCGGGGACAACAAGGCGCTTGGGATGACCGCGCTGTCCCGGTTAGCCGAGGAACGTTCCCCGCTGGGCATGATGGCGGCGGCGCAGCCGCTTCTGACCCGCGCAGAAACAACTATTGGAAACAGAAACACGCAACCCGATGATTCCGCGCCTCTGCTTACAAGCATGAAACAGGGCGCCCTATCGCCTTTTGAAAAACATTTCTTTGAGATACATTTTGGCATGGCGCGTTACAGCGTAATGTTGCACAATGCGCAACCACACCTGCCACACATCAACAAGGCAGCAGAAGTCACATTTACCCAGGAGGTCGTGCGCGAAGACACTGGCATCAGACCCGTCAATCACGCCCATAACCCCCTTACAGGTCGTGGGTTCGTGCGGCGGCGCGGTTTTGGCGGATCAGCCCGATTATATGTATCCGACCTCATGGAGCGCCTGGATGCGCTTCATGCCCATCCCGATCTCTCCGCGTCGGAGTTACTGGAGGCCTGGCGCCTGGCCGGACGCGCGTTCCACGTATTGCAGGACATGGCAAGTCCACTGCATGTGTTCAGCGTATGGCATGTACTGAACAGTTGCCACTTCGAGGTGTATTGGGATACGGTTGTTGATGAAGCGCTCGACCTGGTGGATGTTCCCGAAACAGCGCCCACGCGTCCGTCGCAGTTGTCTCCCCTTTCCACGTCGCGCCTGGACGCATTCACCCGTCTCGCCTTGGAAAAGCGCATTGCCGAATTGCCGGACACGCTCATGGCGCACTTGGATGCCATCGCCTGGAGCGCCTATTATCGCGCGTCGTTCTGGGGCGAAATACACTATGCCGATACGGCCGGCACAAGGGAAACAACGCCGACGGGCTTCCACGACGGCGAAACAGACGCTTTGCCTAATATCTTGCATGACGTATTTGACGGGAACATTCGCTACCATACGGCCTGGTGGGGCGACTATTTCGAGTTGGAAGACCGGCTGGGAAACACGTTTGCCTGGAACCGATTGCTGGCCCTTGACGAATGGCGGCCCTGTCCAAACCCGCCCAGGGAAACATCAAAGGATGGTCACTCCCGCGCGCCTGTACGGCTGGAGAACGGGCAAGAATCATGGCGCATTACCGGGCGCTTTCTATTTACGCACAGAGGACGCACACCCTATTGCCATCCGTTCCGATACCCCGATGGCGAACCGATGGAAAGCCATCTGCCGCGCTATTACGGTGAAAAGTTGTTGCCCCTTATGGTCGCCTATGGCAACGGTTGGCTCGCCACACTGGCGGAACAGTATCCGATCTTGTTTGACGCTGCTATCTGGGAAAAAGCGACGCGGAAGACAACATTGGTTGACGAACGCGCGTATCGTGAACGGTTCACCTCTTTCCTGCGCCAATTATTGCTGGGACCCAATACTGAAACCGTCGTCACACCCCCGGACTGGTATGGCGCAGCAGACTTCTTGGCGCCGCATATCCCCCGGTGCGGATGCCGTCCCTGAAATACTTCAGGGATTCACCCGTGCGTCAAACCGGAGCCCGTGAACGAAGGAGTTCCAGGAAGCAGCCATGAACACCACGTGAGCAAAGACCTTATTGACCTGATTGACCTTATTGACAATCACTTCAATCCGGTCACCCCTGGTCAATCTGGTCAACCCGGTCAACCTCCTGTAATGATCTGGGCGCCGAGCCGTCCGAAACCGCGCGGTCGCCCGTTCATAACAGCGACTGGTTGATAACCGC
>SLFT01000438.1 GCA_007124105.1 Candidatus Hydrogenedentota bacterium
GCGCTCGGGTATAGCGTGCCAAACCTGGTCTTTTCAACGGGCGTACGCGTAACGCCGGAGGCGTTCCCCGATTTCACGGGTTATGTCGCTAACGAACTGCGCCCTGATGCCGTGCCGTTCGCCGAAGAAACGTTGCCGGTCGTCGTTGTCTACGGTACTCCTTACGAAATGGGCAATTACTACGGTCAGCTGATGGCGGAAGAGATCAACGCGTTTATTCCCGCTTATATTGACGCCTACAAAACAGAAAACAGCGTAGACGATGCCTGGCTGGAAGCGGCCTGGCAGGCCGCTGTCGAAGTGATGGACACGCGGATAGTGGAAGAGATGCGCGGCATTGCCGATGCGCCGGGGGTTACTGTTTCTTTTGAGCAGATTCGACACGCCCATGCCGCAATGCTATATGAGCCTGTGGGCGTCTGGAATGCCGTTACCGCTTCGGTGTATCGCTACATGATGCTGGACGCGGATACTGGACATGCCATTGCGTTGAAGGGGCCCAAGGCGCGGAATCTGCACCAGTACCAGTGCGCCATTCTCTATATCCCCGAAAAGGGCGTGCCACACACTGTATTCACCTACGCAGGGCTGGCCGTTGGTCACGCCGGCGTTAATCTCGGAGGCATTTCCACGGTCGAAATCGGCAATGAAGGCAACAAAAGGATAGGCGCGACAAACTCGTTGCCCCTGCTGCGGCAAGTGCTGTACGACGCTTTCAGTCTACGCGACGCTGTCGCCATGGCCAAAGATATGCTGCCGCTTTATCCCACCACGCTCGTGTTTGGCGATGGACGCAACGAACAGCGCAGCGCCTTATTACGGACAGACGCATTCGGTGCGCTCGTTGAAGAACGGTATGATTTGGCGCCGGAGTTTGGGGCAACGGCGCGCGGGGTTATTTATGCCGCCATACCTTCGCTTGAAAGCGATTTGCAGCAGCGCCTTGCTGGCTTTATCCCGCCCGGCATGTGGTTGGACAATCTGCGCACAGTTGTCGGCACGGCGCCGTTTACGGAAGCAGGCGAAAACCTGCTGAACCTGGTAGTCAACGCCGAGGGCTATAACCTGGAAGTGTGGCTTTCCACTGCCGAGGGCGCCAATGACGCCGGTATTCCCGCCACGTCGTTGAACATGCAGTTATTGCTTCCCTGACAAGGCGCTGCGTCCATTCATTATGTTATTATTCGTGGGCGGGAGACCAACCGCGCTGCCAATGGATTGTGGGAACCCCATCAGGAATCCTGGAAGAGGAGAACATACCATGCGTTTTGAAACATTGTCCATCCACGCCGGGCAAGGCCCCGACCCCGCCTACGGCGCGGTGATGCCGCCCATCTATCAGGTGTCCACATTTGCCTTCGAGGGCGCGGGGAAACCCGGTGTATTCGATTATTCGCGCAGCGGCAATCCCACCCGCCAGGCGCTTGAGACCTGCCTGGCCGCGCTTGAAGGCGGCACGGACGGGTTCGTTTTCGGCACGGGCATGGCGGCAACGGCGACGGTTCTTTCCCTGTTGAACGCGGGGGATCATCTGGTGGTGCATAACGACCTGTACGGCGGCACGTACCGGATTGTGAGCGAGGTGGTTGCGGCGCGGGGCGTACAGGTGTCGTTTATTGACATGCGCGATCTGGACGCGTTGGATGCGGCCTTGCAGGAGAACACCCGGCTTCTATGGACGGAAACCCCCACAAACCCGTTGATGAATCTATTGGACCTGGAGGCAATCGCCGCTATAGCCCGCAACCGCAATGTGACCACCCTGTGCGACAATACCTTTTTATCCCCCTACTACCAGAATCCGTTGGCCCTGGGCATTGATATTGTCCTTCACAGTACAACAAAATATATCAACGGACATTCCGACGTCATTGGCGGCGCCTTGATTGTCAAAGACCCTGCTCTGGCGGAACGCATCGCTTTTCTGCAAAATACGCTGGGATCGTGCCAGGCGCCTTTCGACTGTTTTCTGGTGCTGCGCGGGCTCAAGACACTGGCCGTGCGCATGGAAGCGCATAATCGGAACGCGCTGGCCCTTGCGGCCTTTCTTGAAGAGCATCCTAAAATCAGCCGCGTGCTGCATCCCGGCCTCGAAAGCCATCCACAACATGAATTGGCCCGGCGTCAGATGCGCGGTTATGGCGGCGTCTTTTCCTTTTGCGTGAAAGGCGGCGCAGCCGCCGCGTTTCAAATGCTCGATAATGTGCGCCTGTTTACGTTGGCGGAGTCCCTGGGCGGTGTGGAATCGCTTATCGAGCATCCCTGGAGCATGACGCACCTTTCGATGCCCGAGGAAGCGCGACGGGCCGCGGGCATTACGGAAGACCTCATACGCATTTCTGTTGGAATTGAACATCTGGACGACCTCCGAGAAGACCTGGAACAGGCCCTTGCATGAACGGCAATTGCTGTTATTGCGTTTACGCCGCAATCTTACTCAAGAGAGGCGCGTCACCATAGATGCGGCGTTCGTCAGTACGGACGCTATGGTCACTACGCTCGACCCATCGGGGGCGGCGGGGCGCTGTTCTCTGTGGGCAATAAAATTCTGTATCTTGAAATGTATAGCCGTTTGTGCTAGGCTTATGCGCCGCAACGCATGTCGTTGAGCGGACGGCGCTGTATAAACGCGCTGGTTCCATGTACATGAGTAAGACAACAGACACTGGAAACGGCAGGAGTAGTCATGCCCATGAAAAAAGCACCAAAAAAGAAGACAACCGCAAAAAAGACGGCGGGGAAGAAGACGGGAGCGCCCGCAAAGAAGAAGGCGGTCGTAAAAAAGACAGCGGTCAAGAAAGCGGCTGCAAAAGCGCCCGCAAAAAAGAAGGCGGCTGTAAAAAAGACAGCGGTCAAGAAAGCGGCTGCAAAAGCGCCCGCAAAGAAGAAGGCGGCCGTGAAGAA
>SLFT01000458.1 GCA_007124105.1 Candidatus Hydrogenedentota bacterium
AGTCGTATTCTTGCCAGCAACACGCCTTCGCCTTCCCAGGCCGCCTGCACAATACGCGAATGGTCGCGGGCGGAACGGGCGAAACTACGGCATTCCGCGCGATGGATCGAGATGCCAGGCGCTTTCGTCACGTACCCAACAATTGTGTGGCCGGGCATGGGGTTGCAGCATTTGGCGAATTGCACCTCCATGCCTTTTAACCCCTGCACACGCACCAGTTTACGCCGCGTCGCCGCGTCAACTTCCGGCAATACTTTCGGGGGCGGCGCCTTGGGTGAAATATGATGCGTCCTGGGCTTTGGCGCTGGTTGTTCTTCCGCGCGCGCCAGCTCGCCCAGTTCGCGCAGCCGTTGTCGGATACGTGTGCGCGCGCGACCAGTGACCACCACGTCAATCCAGTCCAGGTGCGGTTCCTGGTTCTTCGAGGTCAAGATTTCGACAGCGTCGCCTGTTTGCAGGTTATAGCGAATCGGGACAATTCGTCCGTTTACCCGCGCGCCGATGCAATGATGGCCGACATGCGAGTGGATCATGTACGCGAAATCAAGGGGGGTTGCGCCTTTGGGCAGCTCTTTGAGCTCGCCGCGCGGCGTGAATACATAAATGTGCGAAGTAGTGAAGTCCTGGCGCATGCTGTCCATCAAATGGTCCTGGCCGCCGGCGTCCTTCAGCCAATCGTACATCTTTTGCAGCCAGTTTAATTGTGTGTCCAGCCGGTCGTCGCGCCCGTCCCCTTCCTTATAATTCCAGTGGGCGGCGATGCCTTCGCGCGCGATGCGGTCCATGGTCTCGGAACGAATCTGCACTTCCATGGGATGTCCGTTCTCGCGCATTACCGTGGTGTGAATAGCCTGGTACATATTCAACTTGGGCATGGCAATGTAATCTTTAAGCCGCCCGGGAATAGGCGTCCACAGCCCATGCACCACGCCCAGGGCGTTATAACAGCCTGCGTCGGTTTGCGTGATAATGCGGATGCCCAGCACATCCATCACCTGGCTGAAATCCTTGCCCTGCCGATGCATTTTTTCGTAGATGCTGTACAGGTGCTTGGGACGACCTATCACATGCGCCACTACCTCCGCTTCGGTGAGACGTTCCTCAAGGAAGGCAATGGTTGCGTTCAGGTAGGCTTCGCGCTCGCGCCGTTTCATGGCGACCATGCGCGATATTTCCTTGTACATCTCTGGTTTGAGATGATGGAAGGCATGGTCCTCCAATTCCCATTTCCAGCGCGATATGCCAAGCCGGTGCGCCAGCGGCGCGTAGATGTCCAGCGTTTCCCGCGAAATGCGTTTACGCGTGTCCTCATCCAGGTATTCCAATGTGCGCATGTTATGCAGTCTGTCCGCCATCTTGATCATGATAACGCGCAGGTCCTTGGCTGTCGCTACCAGCATCTTGCGGATATTCTGCGCCTGCCGCTGCTCATGACCGACCACGTCGTCCGAGAAATTGAAACTGCTGATTTTTGTGACCCCGTCAACAACCCGGGCAATATCAGCGCCGAATTCCTTGCGCACCATGTCAACAGTATAGTCGGTATCCTCGACCACATCATGCAACAACGCCGCCGCGCACACGTCTGGATCAAGCCCCAGCGACGCCAGGATCATGGCCACTTCAATGACATGAATTACGTACGGGTCGCCGGAGGCACGAAACTGGTTGCGGTGCGCCTCGTCGGCAATGCGATACGCATGCCTCACCACCTCCAACGCCTCGGGAGGGTGGGTCTTCTTTAATCGCTTTAATAGTTTCGCGAAGGCTTGGCGCATACAACGTTCCGGTATCTGGTTGTGTCACGGGAACAGAAATAACATGTTTACAACATAAACATCTTATGAGACGGCATATTCCCAGCGGCGTATTTGATAAAGCCCGTTTGGCTTATGGCGAAAAAGCGGCGAGGCAGCGCACGCAACATCTACAAACAAACTATACCATGATGGCGGGGGGCGCTGCATGTCGGCGCACCTGTATTCTGGTCGGAAAACGGCTTGTACAGTTTGTAGTGAGGTCCCACTTCCTCTATCATGAAGCGCTCGGACATAATCTTGAATCCCGCGCCGGTGTAAAAGGGAACCGCTGTCTCGCGGGCGTTGCACCAGATGCCGACTGAAGGCGCTTTTTCGGGTAGGGTATGTTCCAGATAACGCAGCAAAGCGCGGCCCACACCGGACCGCTGCCGCTCCGGCGTCACGGCCATACCGCGTAACTGCCAGGCGGGAGCGGAAGCCCACTCCGACAACAGCAACGTGGCGCAACCGACGACACATTCCCCGTCAAATACCGCCGCGTGAAGCGTGTCCGGCCCGTCATCGCCGGGGAAATAGGGGGAATCTCGATTCGTGCCTGCAATGATGACCTTCTCCCGCAACGGGAGAATCGTGTCCAGAGGCGCGAACGCTATTGTTAGCATTGCATGACCCATCAGAAGAAAAACGGCATATAAACCCTATGTGACCAGTACGACTATGGCGTTCCAAAAAAGAAACAACGCGATGTCTTTTCTGAGAGTTTGCGCATATTCTGCCGCTATCCGTGGCTATCCGCGCAGGCCCTTGATTTCGGACATGAACTCATTAATATCACGGAACTGGCGATACACGGACGCGAACCTGACATAGGCGACCTCGTCAAGCTGCTTGAGCCGGATCATCACCGCCTCGCCCAATGCGCGGGTGGTGACTTCATGCTCGCCGCCATTGAACAACTCGCGCTCGATATCGTTGATCAACGCATCCACCTGTTCCAGGCTCACCGCGCGTTTCTCAATGGCCTTCATAATCCCGCTCTTCAGCTTCCAGCGGTCGAAACTTTCACGGCGATTATCTTTCTTCACCACCATCTGCGCCACTTCCTCGATGCGTTCGTAGGTGGTAAAACGGCGCGCGCAA
>SLFT01000508.1 GCA_007124105.1 Candidatus Hydrogenedentota bacterium
CTCGAAAAGGTGTTGGCCATTGTCTGTATTTCCTTCTGTCAATCGGCGTGTTATTGCTTCTTTACTGTCATTGAAAAACTATCATAAGGTGTTTACGCGTCAGGGCGCGGGGGCGCCGGCACGCTGAAGCGTGAACAACATACACTCACATTATCGTTTCTGGTTGCGGGGAAACGTCCCGCATTATGGTTTCTTTATCTCACACGCGACACAGGGCTCCATGTAGCACATCATGTCGTCAAAGGGGTCTTTGTCAACACAGGGCGGCGCGAGATTCGCGCAGCCGCCGCATATCGCTTTATCCGGGTCGGTATAGGTACAGCGCAGTTGGCAGGCGGGGCATACATACATGCAACCGCCGCACAAGCGACACGCTTCAGAGTGCTTGTCAAAGGGCGTGCCAATGCTGCGTTTTTCGCCACGATGGCGGAACCCGATGGCCTTGGCCATCATCTGCTCTTCACACATACGCACACACAGACCGCAAAGGATGCAGTCTTCATGTTCCTGCCGAAACCGCTGTTGTCGCACATCGTGTGCGGCGGCCAGGTCCTGGATGGTCTTGGACTGGGGACACGAGGCCAGCAACAGCTCGAGAATCATCTTGCGCGCGCGGAGCACGCGTTCGGACGCTGTGCGCACAATAAGCCCTTCCTCGGCGGGATAGGTACAGGACGTCGCCAGTTTCGCCCGGGGGCCTTCGCCGAGTTCCACCACGCACAGACGACATGCGCCATAGGGCGACAAGCCTTCCTTATGACACAGTGTGGGAATGGGCATCCCATAGAAACGGGCGGCCTCGAGCACGGTCATGCCTTCCTCCACCGATACGGCCAGCCCGTTGATAGTGAGCGTAATCATTGTTCGGCTCCTTTCGCGTCGGCGACGGCGGCCAACTCGCAGGTAAACTGCAGGTCGCAGCGCATGCAGCGTCGCGCCTCCCGCACCGCTTCTTCCGGCGCCAGGGACGCCTCGACCTCGACGAAACTCTTTTTCCGCAGTTCCGCCGGCAGCGCGGGCGGTATGGCGCGGCCCGGATCGTCCTCTTCATCCGCGACAGGCGGCGGCGCCACATAGGCGCGGGGAAGATTTATGGCAGCGGGCGTTTCCAAGGGCATTCCCCGCAAATAGCGGTCAATGGATTCCGCCGCCTTTTTACCGGCGGCGATGGCGGCAACCACGGTATTTGGTCCGGTGGCAAGGTCGCCGCCCGCGAACACCCCCTCGCGCGGCGCGGCAAGGGTCTTCGAATCTACGATGAGTCGTCCGTCTTTCTTGGGGGGCAACCCCATGGATTCAAGACATTCGCTGTCCGGACGTTCGCCAATCGCCACGATAAGCGTATCCAATGGGATGTGGAACTCACTGCCCGGGATCGGGATAGGTTTGCGGCGACCGCTGGCGTCCACATCGCCAAGGCTGTTCCGCACGCACTCGATGCCCGCAAAACGGCCGTCTTCGGACTCAATTTTCACTGGCGAGACAAAGGTCTCAACCTGTACGCCTTCGTTTACAGCGGCTTCGATATAGCGTATCCGCACCGGCGAAACCAGCGTTTCCAGCCGGATGCCCTCCTCTATTGCCGCGTCTACTTCCTCCGCATAAGCGGGCATTTCACCGCAGGTGCGCCGATACAGGAGCATCACGCTTTCAACGGCTTCCTGACGCAGCGCCACGCGTGCGGCATCCACGGCAGAATTGCCGCCGCCAATGATGCCGACCCGTCCCCGGCCCCACTGTTCGCCAAACAAATTAAAGGCCCTGAGAAATTCGATGGAGGAATATACGCCGTCCATGGTTTCACCCTCGACGCCCAGCGACCAGCTCTTGTGCGCGCCCAGCGCGAGAAATACCGCCCCGTGGCCCTGTTCAAATAGTTCGTCAATCGTCACGTCGCGCCCAAGCGTGACGCCGCACCGGACTGTGATATTGTGGTCAAGCAGCGCGGCCACCTCCTGTCGCGCAATGTCGCGCGGCAACCGGTAGGGCGGGATGGCGGTCAACAACATGCCGCCTGGTTCGGATTCGGCCTCGATAAGGGTCACTTTCCGTCCCTGTAACGAAAGGTAATGGGCGGCAGAAAGTCCGGCGGGACCGGCGCCGACAATGGCCACAGACTGGCTGCCATTGGTTTTGGCGGATGTCGCAAAGGGTTTTGAGTGCGGCTTGTAGACATTGGGGTCCACCCGGTCGGTGACAAAACGTTTCAGTGTACGGATGGCGATGGGTTCGCCGCCGGTCGCGCCAAGTTTGCAGTGGCTTTCGCATTCGCGGTCGCAGACGCGGGCGGAAATTCCCGGCAACGGATTCGCTTCGCGAATCACCTTGTACGCTTCCTCGAGTTCCCCTTTCTCGATTAACGCAACATAACGCCACGGTTCGGTGTCCACAGGACACGCGGTCTGACAGGAAGCGCCGGCGAGATGCGCGCATACAAAGGCGTCGCATCGTTTGTCCACGACGTGGCGCTCGTACTCGTGCCTGAAGTAGCGCAGCGTGCTCAACACGGGATTGGCCGCGGTTTGTCCAAGGCCGCACATGGTGGTGTCCTTCACAACACGGGCCAGTTCTTCCAGAAGTTCCAGGTCGGTCAGTGTTCCCTGGCCCTTTGAAATATCGTCCAGAATCTCATACATGCGCTGGGTGCCCTTTCGGCATGTGAAGCACTTGCCGCAGGATTCCCCTTTCAGAAAACCCACGAAATACTTGGCAATGTCCACCATACATGTGCTTTCGTCCATGACGATCATGCCGCCCGAGCCCATGATGGCGCCAACTTTCGCAAGACTGTCGTAGTCTATGGCAAGATCAAACAGGTCCGCCGGGATGCAGCCGCCGGACGGGCCGCCCGTCTGGACGGCCTTGATCTTTCCCTTGCCCACCGCGCCGCCGCC